>NZ_JBFRTN010000112.1:0-18265 GCF_041474095.1 Vibrio sp. 10N.222.54.A3 | reverse complement strand
GTGTCGTCTACTCGACAGAGACTTCTCAGCGGTGATCATGGCTTACCAAAAATCACCCTATTCTAGGCTAGATCTGTTCTGTTTCTCATTTCTATATGAGGTCATTTGACCTATTTTTTCTTATGCCACAAAGTGTCTATGGATTTGGTGGCAATTCACACCTCGACAAAAAGGATTTATTCGAGCAAATGAAAACGATAACAGTTGAAAAGGGTGACATAGAGCTAGGCCTTTGGACTTTCGAAGATAATAAACTCACTACAGGGACTTACAACGTACAAGAAATACCTATACAAGACGTTGTTAAGCTTCAAAAGAATGAGGCAATAGGAAAGAAGTATTACGTAACTTTTGAGTTAGGTTCTACTCAATCTTTCGTTGCTACTATGAAAGAAAAAACTTACTTGGCTATCTATGATAGTTTTGTGAAGCTTGGCAACAACCCGATCTCAACAAAACTTCCGTTAAAAAGAAAATCGAAGAAAAATGTGGTTTGGTCGGTGTTAGGGGGGTTATTTTTGGTCGGTATATTTTCTGGCTCTGGCTCAGATTCTCGACCAGAAGAATGTGACTTTTTGTCTGACGATAAATTAAGTACAAGGGCTTGGAACAAAGAGTATAAATCTTGTAGCTCCGATTATTTAAATATTGACGCAAATATTGTTGGCTCATCTGGAATGCCCAACAACATCGCATACTATTACCAGAAAGGTCAGGCTTGGTTAGTGCTGAATATGAATGCTCCTAACAACACTAAAAGGTCATTTGATAAACTAGTTTCTTCGGCAAAAACTCTGTCACTAAAAAGCACTGGACTGGAACTACCGACAGAAATTGCAGAAGCAGTTAAAGATCACTCAAAACTGCCTTTATCTATGGCTAATGGTAAACATCGTTGGAAACTAGTTAAGGAACAATGGCCAAGTGGCAATGGTTATGAACTCAAGTTCTACCTCTATGATTTATAGACTTTTTGATAGGTGTGTTTTGAGTTCTTTTGTGCTGTTGCTGTATAACCGACTTGAATGTCTGAAAATGATCCGTATCAGTCAATAATGGACACAAACTTAAGTTGTTTTCCATACTTTTAGTTATTCATGTATTGCTAATTTAGATGGGGCACTGGCAAGCTTTTGTCCAGAGCCGTTCTACATAGTTAGTCGTAGCCAATGTTAGTCGTAGCCAATGTTAGTCGTAGCCAAACAGCGAATCTGTAAAATAGGGTATAAGCTACTCCATATAAATGGTACGGGTCAGGGTTGAATAATGTTATTAATTTTTGATAGAAGGGTAGTGTTTTTTATTTCATCACCTACTTCAGACAATGACTTTTTAATACGGTTACGCTGACGCCGCATCTGCTTAGTATCATGGTTTTCAAGAGCTAACTCCCACCGTTCTACTTGTTTTTCTAGCTTATCTACTAGCCTCTGCTTCTCTTTAAGTAGTTCTTCCATTTTGCGTGATTCGTATTGCCACTTCTCAAGTCGCCTGCCCCTATTAAGTTCGTATGGTTTGTAATCATTAACTGATATCCCAACATGTTTACTTACAGCAGTAGTAAATGCTTGTTTTAAAAAAGCGGTAGAGCTTTTCCGTTGGAGTTCTCGGAGCACTCTATTTCCGATGATTTTGGGTACAATTAAATGCGAATGGTCTCCAGATCCAGCCCCAGTTTGGTTTTGCTGATGGCATACACCTCTCACTAATGAATAAAACTCTTTTCTGTCATTTCTTTCCAATTTGAGGTGTTCAGCAAGTGATCGGCAGCAATCCCCTATAACTGAACGCCATTGATCTTTTGTCGGTCGATACCCTTGCGGTAAAGACAGACAAAATTCTACTGCAAAAGAGCTGATGCTTCTCCCTCTGCGATTATTACTTAACATTTTGTTAAGCTTATACTGTTCTCCAGCGACAATAATACGTTTGGAAGTAGCTTCATTACCTACAACATCGAATATTTCCTCAGTATTAGTATGGTTAGGATGTGAGCTACTCTTAAGGTAACGTTCCCTAACTAAAATCCCAGTAGAGCCATTTTTTACAGGCTTAGTAATTACAACAAATGTTTTCATTAGTTTTCTTCAAGATTATTAATTAATTTCGATGAAAACAAATTCGATTTAGATTAACTGATTCAAGATAGGCAAATTGATTCGCTTCGCAATAATTTACCCCTTGCTGGAGGGTTCCCCTCCAGACCTCCCATTGAAGCTCACGTGTAAATATTGGTATAGTTTAAGTAAACGTTATGATGATATTTATTGACAGACTTGAACTGGCGAAACTAAAAATTGAGTTGAAGGGTGAAGTGGAGAAAGAGGTTCGTAATTTATGTGTGACATCATCAACAATAGAACTTACTAATGCTACAAAAAGTCAGTTAGAACAATATGTAAAGAGTATAGTTGCAGCTGCATGGCTCGACTACCTTCCAGAGTTGGATGATATAGATTTTAAAAGGGATGAGAAAAAGGCTGAATTAGTAGATCGAGCAACAGCTGACTTTGCAAAGTTAATCCGAATAAAAGCAATTAATCAAATTAAGTAGATCTACTATTTAACTTAAAATTGGGTAACCTACCCCACTAAAACACAAGGTTAATGCCCTAAGCTATTGCTTTCAATCACGGTATACTTAACACCTTTTTCAAAATGCTTGTCTACCATATCACCAAATGACAGTCCCGAGTAATCACCAAATCTTGGAAGTACATTTTTTACAGATAAAGTATACTCTCCTTGGACTAGCTCTAAGCCCTTCCATTGATAACGACCTTTACTTGGGTATGCCTTATTCAACAAATCTAGTTTATGAAGTTTATCAATTAAATTTGGAATCAAACCTGAGCTACGATTAACCTCCTGAACAGGTACATCATGTGAGTAGTTTACTCCAACAAAGATTTTCCTATCCTTTTTTGAACCA
Organism: Vibrio sp. 10N.222.54.A3; assembly: GCF_041474095.1. Taxonomy (NCBI): domain Bacteria; kingdom Pseudomonadati; phylum Pseudomonadota; class Gammaproteobacteria; order Vibrionales; family Vibrionaceae; genus Vibrio; species Vibrio sp. 10N.222.54.A3. The sequence continues at coordinate 15,333 of NZ_JBFRTN010000112.1, read as the reverse complement.
ATATATTTAAATGGTTCAAATTGCAATTTCCTTTCCTGACCATTTTTAAAATACCATGTAATATCTACGCAGTTCACAACGCCAGTTTTACTTGAACTACTATTATTTTCTACGCGGTTCAACTTAACCTCTTTAAGTACAGACAGTAAGTTGTTGCGAATCTCAACGCGTTGAGGATGTTGGTAATCGTCTCGTACCTCATCTGTGTAAATATCATGTTTTAAAAGGTTCAAATATGTTGATAGGTCCTCAACCTCAAACGTCTGAAGACTCAGTTCAAGTTTCTCTATTTCATCTTCACTGTCCTGAATAAGATCGAGTAACGAATTTCTTTTCTTTTTCTTATATCGACTTACTAACTCATCCAGCTGGATCTTTTCTTCAATTAATCGCGATTCTACCTCAGCTTTCTCTATAGCTATATCTGAAGAACTGGAAGAATCCAATAAGTAAATATCCTTGCAGATTTCCAACGTAATTAACTCTAGAAGAGTTGAGCTATATAGCTCTCTATCATGTTGTCTCTCCCCCTTCGCAGCTAAAGAGCACACATAAGCACGATTACTATTACCCTTGTCTATAAATACCATTGCAGCGCCACACTTACCGCACCGAGCCATTCCTTTGAGTAAGTGGATATTGCCATTTACAGGAGCTCTGCCGCTTTTACTTTGCTTAACTTTTTGTAACCTTTGAAAGGCATCTACTTCAATTAATGGCGGGTAGTAGTTTGGCAGGATGTGCTCATGGCCTTCTATGGTAAATCGCTTTTCACCAATTAACGAGCGCTTTGTCCAAAGTTGGTTTATAGCCACATAATCCCATGTTTCATCCTGTTTGACCGATGACTTTCTTGTCCGTTTATAGATATGATGCTCATCTAAGTACTTCTTAATCTTTAGGGTTCCCCACCCATCTAAGAATAGCTCTATAGCTACCTTCACACCTTCTGCGTTGATATTAAATGAGTTAGTAGTTTGGTCTATCCAGAATGGTGCACGACCTAATGCACCTTGCGGCTTACCGTCTTTCTTCCATTTTTTTAAAGCTTCTTTAGAAGCTGAAATTATACGCTTACTCTTAGTCGATGATTCCTCGTTTGCTCTTTGCATCGTGATCAACGAAACGATAAGATCTGCTGTCAGGTTTTGGCTTTTAGCATCAAACATTTTGTCGTCAATGTGTGTATAAACACACACTCCACGATTGATGATACTTAGCAATTGCTCCATCGCAACATTAACAGTTTCTCTTGAAAGTCGGTCGAGTGAAAAGACAGCTAGAATACTGCCAGCGGATATTTCACCAGTTTCAATTCGAGATAGAACAACACCAAGCGCGCCTTCTTTATGTCTTCCATGATAGGCACTTAACCCCTCATCAACGAACTCTTCATTATGAATGGGAAGTGAATATTTGTGAGATAGGTCTTCAAGAACACTTCTCTGCTGCTGTGTTTCTAAACCGACACCTTTCAACTGCTTAGAAGTACTAACACGCGCATAGTTATAGATCTTTGGGATGATGACTCTTAAGGGGTTTGACGACACTATCTAATCCTTCGACTTTTAGAGCAAGACATAGCTGCATTAAATCACCAAGCTCACCCGAAGGAAACTGTTTTTTATTAGCAAACCACAGCAAATATTCTTCAGGTAAGTCAATCAGTGTACGACCCGCGTACTTTCCAAATGGCATCTGCATTCGAGCCAACTTAATCAGGTTCTCTTTCTCTAGCATTATTCGGTCTTTACTATGCGTCATCTATGTTGTGTAGAGTATCACCTAAACGTTCAACCCAATAGTTGATCGCGTCTTTGGCATCATCCAGCGAATCAATCATGGTTGAAAAATCTTTGTTACCCGCTTCACGGTCGATGGCTGCAAACAGTAGTGTGCCCTCTTGAGCATCACTGACCAATAACTCTACACTCGCACTCCCAACATTGGTGTGCTCACCAGTCGTGACCTTAGATATGGTTGACATCGCAAGGCCAAACGGCAGAACGCTGCTCGTTACAGCTAAGATCGGATTGGGCGTTTCAACGTTACTCAGAGCGATACTCAAGCGGAGCGTTTTTCCTGTCGGTTCATCGACAATCGTTTTATGAGGCGATATTTTATCTTCCAAGCGCGCAACCATGTGCTCAGTGAGTTCCTGAATCTCTTCCTGATCCAACGAACCTTCTTCTGCTAAAACAAAAATTTGGTCGATCACTACAGAATCGTAGTCATCTAACTTGGATTTCAAACGCTGCGCGTCACGTAGCCCAACCCTTGCCCAAACCAAGTCGACGCCTCCGTCAGGCCCAGCCTGAAAATCTTCGTAGCTGGTAAATTTAGTAGCGGTTCTAATTGGGCCGCCTGCACAACCAAGCAAGAAAATGCTGGTTGCAACAAGCAAAAGGACTTTTAAAGGGTTCATAACGCACTTAGTCAAAATTAAGGAATCTAATTAAGTATGACATACCCTATGTGAAAAGGTTGTAGAAAAAGGGGGTTAAAAATCAGAGCTAACTCTAAAATTAATCATGTTGAACAGTGTGTGCGTACTCTACAATTACCTGATTTCCTTCAATATAAGCATTTTGGATCTCACCATCAACACTCATTCTACTTTTCAGGTAGACCACTTTAGGCCCCGATTCATTGCCCTCTTTTAGCGAGGGGAATACATTCCTTGGTTCCAAATGAAGTAAACGACAAAAATGACTAATGAAAGACATGGTTAATGGCGTCTCCCCTCTTAGCACTCTTGAGAAATCAAGCTGGTTCATGCCTAGCTTTTTTGAAAACTCCATCTGCGTAATTCGCATTCTCGATTTTTGTGACATCCACGTTTGATACAACGCGTCTCTGTCTAGTTCTGTGAATTCCATACCGGCTCCTTTATATAATTCATACCAATCAATTGTCCGGTTTTTCATACATGGCGTGTCAGGGTTCGGTTAGTGGAAACCAAAGGTTTGGTTTTGATATGTGCACAATTGTTGTACAGAGCGAAGCGAAACAACCCAAAGTCATTCACTAAAACGATTAGAGCAAATGCTTTCTTTATTTATATCAATAATTTATACGTTAACGAACTAAACATATAGCAAGTTAATTTGTATCAAGAATTAAAAGTTCGAGATTGGCATTCCACATTTCAATCGATTGATTCGCATTTATAAAACTGGTTGGCTACATTTCGATTGCTCAAACGCACTTCTGGCAAACTATTTGAAAGAATAGGACGCAAAGCCACCGGTCTGTCGACAAATATTCTGTCTATGATAGCGGGGCCGCCACTTAATAGAATTTAAGTGTAAATGCATGCCGGGGTGTTCTCTTTTTTGTCGGCCAAATACAGTAAGGACAAATAATGAAACAACTCCAAAAAAAATCACTCATCGCGCTATCGCTTCTTAGCGTAAGCGGTGCAAGCTTCGGTCACGGTTATGTCTCGGCATACAACAATGGCGTAGCTGAGAGCCGTGTTGCCCTATGTAAGTTCCCTGCGAGCGATACGCAAGAGAAAAACACCAACTGTGGTGGTATCCAATACGAACCACAAAGTGTAGAAGGCCCTGAAGGCTTCCCAGAAGTTGGCCCTGCTGATGGGAAAATCGCCAGTGCGCAATCTTCTTTAGCAGCAGCACTAGACGAACAAAAGGCAGACCGCTGGGTTAAACGCCCTATCAAGTCTGGTTCTCAATACTTCGAGTGGACATTCACAGCTAACCACAAGACTCGCGATTGGAAATATTACATTACTCAACCCGACTGGAATCCAAACCAGCCGTTGGCTCGCAGCTCTTTTGACTTAACGCCATTCTGTGTTGTTGAAGGCAATATGGAACAGCCACCGATGCAAGTCAGTCACTTGTGTAATGTGCCAGAGCGTGAAGGTTATCAAGTGATCCTTGCCGTATGGGATGTAGGTGACACTGCAGCGGCTTTCTACAACGTTATCGACGTGAAATTTGATGGTGGCGGCCCTATCATTCCTGATTGGGATCAAGGTGGTCAAATCAACCCGACACAAGACCTGAATGTTGGTGACGCTGTTTATACGCGTGTATTCGACCAGTCTGGTGAGAACGCTTCATACAGCACTGAGCTTGTGATTGAAACTTCTGAACAAGGCAAAGCCAATAACTGGTCTTACGCGCTTGCTTCTAAGATCAACCAAGAGCAGACGCAAATCAAAGCAGGTCAATTGAATGACCAAGGCGATTTCGCACCCGTTTACGGCACGAATCCTGTTTATCTAAAAGCAGGCTCTGGCTTTAACAGTGTCGAAATCGGCTACAAGATTGATACTCCAGAACCCGAGCATGATCTTGAAGTCTCGGGCTTAGAATCAGAGTACATTATCGATGAGAGCCAACCTACTCAGCTTGATCTTACGTTAGCGGCAACAGGCGATATCCAAGCTGAGCTTACCGTGTACAACCATCACCGTGAAGCACTTGCATCTCAGAAATCGGATCTAACAGACGGACAAGTTGAAGATGTTCAACTGACTCTTTCTAAGTCTGAAGCTGGCCACCACATGCTTGTGGTTGTGACGAAAGATGACCAAGGTAACTTAGTGGATCAGAACACGCTTGATTTTCATCTAATGGACGAGCAAACGCCGCCACCAGCAGGCGACTACGACTTCGTGTTCCCAGAAAGCATTGAGTCTTACACAGCAGGAACAAAGGTTCTAAGCAGCGATGGTGGCGTTTATCAGTGTAAAGAGTTCCCATACTCTGGCTACTGTGTTCAATGGGCTCCAACAGCAACTCAGTACGAACCAGGTGTCGGTTCACACTGGCAAAGTGCTTGGAACAAAGTGGACTAAGTACTCGCTAGATACTTACTTTGTATTGGGTGAGTTTTAGTCATCAACCAAACAAAAGCGGATGCCCAGAGCATCCGTTTTCTTATTCAGCAACAGCAGAAATGCGGTTATCAAAGTAGATAGTGGTCTGCCAACAGAGCCACAAACAAGATCATGAGATGATAGATGGAGAACTTAAAGGTCTTCATGGCCATATTGGGTTCATCACGATATTTCAGTACCCAAGCGTGATAAACAAACCCGCCGTTGAGCACCAATGAAGCGCTCAGATATATCCAGCTGCTCATGCCAACCAATACAGGCAATATACACACGATGCTAAGCAAAAAGGTATACAGAAAAATAGACGTCTTGGTGTATTCGATTCCGTGAGTCACAGGTAACATGGGGATGTTCACTTTGGCATACTCATCACGACGATGAATTGCCAACGCCCAGAAATGAGGAGGTGTCCAAATAAAGATGATCATCACCAACAACCAAGCATTTGAATGCAGTTCATTGGTAACCGCCGTCCAGCCCAGTAGCGGAGGCATTGCACCAGCGATCCCTGCTATCACAATGTTTTGCGGCGTTGCTCGCTTCAAGTACATGGTATAGATGACCGCATAGCCCAATAAACTTGCAAAGGTTAGCCAAGCCGTGAGTTGATTGACCCACACCACTAACGTAGCGAACCCAAATAAGCCGATACCTGCTGCAAAGCTAAACACACGCACACTACTCAGCTCACCGGATGGTAAAGGGCGTCGATTTGTTCGAGTCATCTGGCCGTCGATCTTTTTATCGATCAAATGGTTAAACGCAGCCGCTGAACCTGCCATTAACCCTATCCCAATCATTCCGAACAAAGTTTGTTGCAAAGGCAATCCATTCGGCACGGCCAAACACATCCCAACCAATGCTGTCAGCAACATCAAAGCCACCACTTTAGGCTTAGTCAGCGTTAAATAAACTTTCCAAGTGGCTTTGTTTTTTTCAGCCTTTTCGTTACTTAAAGTTATGTCATTATTGGCTGTTATCTTATGAGTTAAGGCTGCGTCTTGAGCCACCACTTCATACTGTGTTGACGTTCTACTGACCATGATTACCTCCTTGTAATACACTGTTCTTCACCAAGCTCTCACTCGGTTTGCGTTGCCACACCACAAAATTGGTTACAACCATGCTGATGAGCAACATTGCTGCGACTAGGTTATGCAAAACCGCAACTGAGATTGGCAGGTGAAACCATACATTACTGATCCCAAGGCTGATTTGAGTAAACAACACTATTGCGACAATCATGCTCAGCTTTTGGTGAGGCACTTGGCCAAACTTCCATAACTGGTACACGACCATCAGCACCGTTAATGTCGCCACAATAGCCCCGAACCTGTGCATGACATGTATGGTAAGCCTCGCGGGATACTCCAACACACCAAACTCATAGTTATCGTGTCCGTGTTGAGCAAAATCGAACGCATTTTTGAAATCGAGGTAGCTCATCCAGTTACCTTCACAAATAGGCAATTGGGTACACACCAAAGCGGCATAGTTTGACGATGTCCAACCACCAAGCAGTATCTGCCCAACCACAATGAGTAACCCAAACAACGCCCAAAATTTAAGTGTTGGAGAATAAGAAGCCTCGCCAAAACGGCTTTGGAATTGAGACAAACGGCAGTAGAGCAGACACAACAGTGACAGCAACGTGAACCCCCCCATCAAATGCGCCATAACCACAACGGGCATCAACTTAAGAGTCACCGTCCACATTCCAAGCAAAGCCTGAAAAATCACAGTGGCAGAGATAAGTAATGGAAGACCAACTGGTGTGATGTTCTTTTTAATACACCAAGCTACAACGACAAAGATAAGCAACCCTAATGTTCCTGCAAAGTAGCGATGGATCATCTCTATCCACGCTTTGTCTGCTTCAAGAGCTCGCTCTGGAAATTGCAGATTGGCTTGACTCACCGCTTGGGCATCAGACGGAACGGTGATCTTACCGTAACAACCCGGCCAGTCAGGACAGCCAAGGCCAGCATCAGACAGGCGTGTATAAGCTCCGAGAACAATCACGGTAAGGGTTAACAAGATAGTTAATCTCATCACAAGCATCAGTAAATCAGGGGCTTTATTCTGCATCACTTATCTCCCTATACTTATTCCCTTTCGCTGCTTAAGCTCAAGCATTTGCGCCATCAACTACCCAACTCGTGACAGCTTAAGTAGCTTTCTTAAATCATGAATCATACCTTTGGATTGCCCGACTAACTGCGACGGTTCCGACACGCTTTTGTACTCCATAACCAACTGTCCTAGCGGGTCAATAATGACAATGGAAGCCGGCGAAAACTCGGTGCTTAACTGATCACCACCAGCTAACAAAGATAAATCAGGCTTGTTGAGCGAACCCGACAACGAGTTACCTTCTGAGACGAAAACAACGGCGGTCACTCGCTCTTTGTTTTTCCCTAACGCTAAGTAGCTTTGATTCAAATAATGAAGCTGTTGTTCACACAAGCTTTCGCACTCCATCGGTGCGATATACCCCACAACCCAACCCTCTCCTGCCATGGGTACCGTTACGCCAAAATCCGCTAGTGTAATTCTTGGTTCTACCAATTCGCCTGAGTTAGTGACACCTGACGTATACCAATTCTGATCCAACACAGTTTTGGCGATAATGGCTGGCAAAGCGAAAATTAAAACGAGTCCGATTAATACCAAGCGTCCTTTAGTACGACGGCTTCTGAGCTCAGCCATGTTTGCCTCGGTAATTTCCCTGTTCACTTGTGCTTGAGATTTATCCATCCTTATTCCTCGTGATAGGTGTTGCTTTTAGGTACTGATAGCCAATCAACAACATCAAAAACAAAAGTACCGCAGCCATAACAAACCATTGAAATGAGTAACCAAAATGCTTCTCAGACCTCATCGCCGTTGGACGCCATAACATTTCATAGGGCCATGAATCTAAACTCTGAGGTTGGAAGACAAAGGGCAGCACTTCTTTTCCTGTATACTGTGATAACGCTGCTATGTTTAGGTTTTGGATTCTATTCGGTGTCGTATTTTCTAAACCCAACTCATGACTTAAAGGATTAATTGAGCGTGTATACAAGCGCCCTGACATTTTGGTTGGTACAGTGATACTTCCTAATTGCGGTAGTTCTCTTCTGTCATTACTTGCCGGAACAAACCCAAGATCGATCAACAACTGTTTTTCAGCCACTAAGGACTGGTTTCCATCTTCAAAGCGAACCTCACCCAACATGTAAATCACATACCCTACCGTTCCTTGGCTTATCTGGTTGTCTAACAAGAGCATCAAGCCGCTCGTATTGACTAATTCAACATCAACCTTCAAACCATTTAAAAACTGCTGTTCAGATGTACCTTGGGCTTGTGTACGCGAGCCCTTCCATTCAGAGATAACCGTGTCCAATGACCTAAACGATTGCTGCGCTCTTTCTGATAGTTGCTGTTCATAACGTAATTTCTCGTTACCACGATCGAGTTGCCATAAACCTAACTTGATTAAAGCGCCGACTGAAACCACAGTTAAAACAACCGCTATCCAAAAACCTTTACTGCGGAACTTGTGTTCATCATCAATCAATCGGTTTGGAGTTATCACTATGGCGTCATCTACCTTTGTTCTGTTATTTAAAGTCGTATTGGTCGCTTTGCTGTTTTTTATCGCTTTCAATTTGATGAAAGGTCTAATCCAAATCGCCTCAGGTAAACACAATGGAAAAAGACTCAGTTACTTCTTGGGTCGTCGTGTCATGTGGTCAGCCGTTGTCGTGCTACTGTTGTTACTGGCTTTAGGTTCCGGAGTGATAACTCCCAATCCTCGCCCCTATTAATCCCCTATAGGCTCAGCAGTTAGAGCACATACACAAACACAAACAGGCCCAACCAAACCACATCAACAAAGTGCCAATACCAACTGCCCGCTTGGAACGCAAAGTGGTCTTTCGGAGTGAAGTGGTCTTTCGCAACCCTTGCCAGCAACACAATCAAAAAGATCGTCCCTAAACAGACATGTAAGCCATGAAACCCAGTAAGCAAAAAGAAGGTATTACCGTAGATGCCAGACTGAAGTGTCAGCCCCATCTCTTGATAAGCGTGAAGATACTCTTCAACTTGGAAGAACAGGAAGAAGCCAGCCAGAACAATGGTTATCTCCAACCACACGATCAAAGCCATACGCTTATTTTGTTCAAGACTGATATGTGCCATGTGCAGCGTCACAGAGGAAAGCAGCAGAATAATGGTGTTCTTAAGCGGGATACCTTGCCAAGGCATGGCTTGTGTCGTTACGCCATCAGGGGTCGTCGTTAGTGGCCAAATTGATTGGAACATCGGCCACAATACTTCATGGGTCATTTCATTATTGCCCGCCCCACCAATCCAAGGCACAGAAATCATTCGAGCATAGAAAAGCGCGCCAAAGAAAGCGCCAAAGAACATGATTTCGGAAAAGATGAACCAACTCATTCCTTGTCTAAAAGAACGAGAAATCTGCTCAGAATAGAGACCACTCAATGATTCTGTGATCACATTGCTAAACCAACCTGCGAGCATGTAAAGCAGCACAGCAAACCCGACTAACAACACCGCTTTGCCAAACACACCACCTGCAGCGTCGGTACCCATGTTTTGCACCGTCAAGCCAGCGCCAACCGCGACCAAAAACAGTGCTACAGCACCCACCAATGGCCAGTGGCTTTGATGTGGAACGAAATACACTTCCTTTTTAGAACTCATCGCTCAACTCCTTATGTTGATACTGGTTCTGTAAATTCCTAGTTACTTGCGAGTACGTTAGGCTCAGATTTATTGGCCGCAGCACCCACCTCATTCGTGATATTGAATAATGTGTAAGAGAGCGTCAGCGTATGTATCGATTCTGGAATATCTGGCTCAATGTAAAATATCAATCCCATTTCGGCACTCTTGTGCCCGTCCAATGGCTGTTGATTAAAGCAAAAGCATTCCATCTTATTGAAATAAGTTGCCCCCATACCTGGAGAAACCGATGGTACGGCTTGGCCGACCAATGAGGATCCAGAAAGGTTTTTGGCAATGTAGTTAGTTTGAACCACCTCACCAGGATGAACCTCTAACACTCGAACCTCAGGCGAAAACTGCCATGGCATATCTGGCTTGATGTGGGACATGAATTCGACTCGAACCGAACGAGAGTAGTCTGGCTGCATTCCCTGAGGTTGCACCGCTGAAACAGTATTAGTTTTGCCATTGATCCCTAAGGCCTCACACATCACATCGTAGAGCGGCACCAAAGCGAAACCGAAGCCAAACATCGCAACCACGCTCAACACCAAGTAGCCCGTCAGCTTTTTGGTCGATCGCTTATTAGACAGGCGCTTGGGTTGGGTTTTATCTTGATCGCTTTGCTTATCATTCATGGTCCTGTCCTCTAATCCACTTTCGGTGGGTGAGTAAAGGTGTGGTGAGGCGCAGGGCTTGGTACTGTCCATTCAAGACCTTCAGCTCTATCCCAAGGTTTGCTTGGTGCAGGTTCTCCCCCTCTTACGCACTTAATCGCTAGCCATAAGAAAATCAGCTGAGACAACCCAAAGGCAAAGCCACCAATCGACACGACTTGGTTAACGTCAGCAAACTGAATCGCATAATCAGGAATACGACGCGGCATACCCGCTAGCCCTAAAAAGTGCATAGGAAAGAACAGTACATTGACTGAAATCACCGACGTCCAGAAGTGCCATAGGCTGAGCTTGTGGTCGTACATATGCCCTGTCCACTTAGGCAGCCAATAATAGGCGGCAGCCATAATCGAGAACACGGCACCTGTTACCAGAACATAATGGAAGTGCGCCACAACAAAATAAGTATCGTGATATTGGAAATCAGCTGGCACGATAGCGAGCATCAATCCAGATAACCCACCAATCGTAAACAAAACAATAAAGGCAATCGCAAACAGCATTGGGGTTTCAAAGGTCAAAGCCCCCCGCCACATGGTCGCCACCCAGTTGAAGACTTTCACACCGGTCGGCACCGCTATCAACATGGTGCAATACATGAAGAACAGTTCAGCAAATACTGGCATACCCGTGGTGAACATGTGGTGCGCCCAAACCAAGAATGACAACAGTGCGATACTACAGGTCGCATAAACCATCGAGTGATAACCAAACAGGCGCTTACCACTGAATGCTGGAATGATGGCTGACACAATACCAAAAGACGGTAAGATCATGATGTACACTTCGGGGTGCCCAAAGAACCAGAATATGTGCTGGAACATCACCGGGTCCCCACCACCAGCGGCATCAAAGAAACTAGTCCCAAAGTATTTGTCAGTCAGTACCATAGTCACAGCCCCGGCGAGCACGGGCATCACGGCTATCAGCAAGAAAGCGGTAATTAACCAAGTCCATACGAACATCGGTAGCTTGAACCAAGTCATGCCCGGTGCGCGCATGTTCACTATGGTTACGATCACGTTAATCGCCCCCATGATCGAACTGATCCCCATAATATGAACTGAGAATACGAATAGCGCGGTACTGTCTGGGCCATAAGTTGTCGAGAGTGGCGCATAAAAGGTCCAACCAAAACTCGGGCCGCCCCCTTCTGTAAACAAAGATCCGATTAAGATTAGAAACGCAAAAGGCAAGATCCAGAAACTGAGGTTGTTCATTCTAGGCAGCGCCATATCTGGTGCACCGATCATCATCGGAATCATCCAGTTAGCCAAACCCGTAAATGCTGGCATCACGGCACCAAACACCATGATTAAACCATGGACGGTAGTCATCTGATTGAAGAAATCTGGCTCAACAAGTTGTAAACCCGGTTGGAACAGCTCCGCACGGATCACCATCGCCATGGCGCCACCGGTTAAGAACATTGCAAAACTGAACCAAAGATATAATGTACCGATGTCTTTATGGTTGGTTGAATACAGCCAACGAGCCCAACCTTTAGGTGCCGCATGTGAGTCGTGATCATCAACAGGCAAATCATTATTGCCCAAGGTGCCTTCCACAGAATGGCTCAGTACTTGATCTTCTGCTGGAGCCGATTTCACCGGCTTATTGATTGGTGAACTCATAACTGATCCTTAGCATCATTTTGTGCATCATCCGTTGAGCTTTCAGAACTGCCTTCTTGCTTGGCTTTATAAGCGTTCACATCTGAAGCCTGAACAATATCGCCGGTGTCATTACCCCAAGCGTTTCGTTGATAAGTCACTACCGCTGCGATCTCTTTCTCAGTTAACTGATTATCGAACGCTTGCATCGCCGTACCGCCACGACCATAAACAATGGTGTCGATATGAACATCCGCATCACCAAGGGCAATAGGACTTCCTTTGATGGCAGGGAATGCTCCAGGAATGCCCTCACCGTTTGCTTGGTGACAAACCGCACATCGAGTTTTGTAAACCTCTTCACCGATGGTATTCAACTCCGCCAAGGAAAGTGACGCATCTAATGCATCTTTTGCGGCTTGTTGTTCGGCTATCGCTAACTCTTTCTGCTCCGCTAGCCATGCGTCAAACTCATCTTCTTCCATGGCATGCACCACGATCGGCATGAAACCATGGGCACGACCACACAACTCTGCACACTGCCCTCGGTAAACACCGGGCTCATCTATCTTAGTCCAAGCCTCATTAATAAAGCCCGGAATGGTATCTTTCTTAACGGCGAATGCTGGCACCCACCATGAGTGAATCACATCATCGGAAGTCATCAAGAAACGGACTTTACGGTCTACAGGCAGTACCAGCGGCTTATCAACTTCTAGCAGGTAATGCGCGCCTTTCACTTCGAGGCCTTCAATCTCTTTGTCACTGGTCGCTAGAAGGCTGAAAAATTCGACGTCTTCACCAAAATAGCTGTAATGCCATTTCCATTGTGACCCGGTGATTTTAACGGTCAGATCTGATTGGGAGGTATCTTCCATCGCTATTAAGGTTTTGGTGGCGGGTATCGCCATAGCGATGAGAATGATGATAGGGATGATGGTCCAAAGAATTTCGACTTTCGTGCTTTCGTGAAAATGGGCAGCAACTGCGCCCTTCGATTTCCTGTGCCTCAAAATCGAATAAAACATCACACCAAAAACAACAAAGGCAATCGCACAACAGATGTAGAAGATCAGCATATGAAGTTCATACACCTTACCACTGATCTCAGTGACGCCTTGAGTCATGTTGTAATCACTGCTAGCGTGCACTAAAGGCGATACTAAAAGCACAACAAAACTCTTCAAAAGCCACGCTAGCCTAACCAGTAATCTTTTCAAAAGATCTCTCCTTGTCCTTCCTAATTGGATACTTGCGACCTAAATGTCGTTGCGAACTGGACAACATTCATTGTTATTCCGGCTACACATGAAAAGGCTGAATCTCAATCTACAACTCACATGGAACTAGCCTGTGAGCAGCCTACTGACCTCATATAAACCCAAGAACTAATACGGTTCAAAAGCGTTGGAGGTTTCCATGAAAGATTCAAAAACGGCGAATTTGTTAAATTTTGTTATATTTATGTAAAAGGCTAGTTAGTGATATCCAATTATTCAAGGTAAGCTTACTTACTAAACAGTCAATTATTTGAAGTGGCTTAATCTACGTGCCCTCTTGCCGTTGGAATTTATTTTATATCGAGTTTTACGATTGCTTCTATGTAAATGAGAATCAATATCACTTAAATTAAATCAACGGTAAGTCATACAGACATTAATAGGTTTAGTGATTATGCAAGATGCAATGAATTGGTTAGCGAGAGACCCAGATCCAAGAACTCGTGAAGAACTTCAACACCTCATCGATGAGGGAATGCACGACGAACTTGAAGACCGCTTTACTCAACGATTAGAGTTCGGAACGGCAGGACTTAGAGGCAAAGTTGGATGCGGCCCAAATCGAATGAACCGTTTAGTCATACAGGAAACAGCAACCGGGCTCGGCCACTACTTAATCGAACATGTCGCTAATGCGACCATTCGCGGTGTGGTCGTCGGTTATGACGGCCGTTTAGATTCAAAGCAGTTCGCGATTGATACCGCTTCCGTACTCACGGCTTTAGGCATTAAGGTTTATCTAACCTCGAACGTCGCGGCGACCCCTATCGTTGCCTTTGGTATTGAGCACTTCAACGCCGCAGCTGCCGTTGTGGTGACGGCCAGCCACAACCCACCGGAATACAATGGTTTCAAAGTGTACTGGGAGAATGGCGCTCAAATCATTCCTCCTCACGATGCGGGTATTGCCGCTGAAATCGATATCGCATCGACCAAGCCGCTCCCTTTAATGAGCCTAAGTGACGCTGAATCGCAAGGAAAGTTGGTGTGGTTAACTGAAGGCTATTATCAAACCTACCGCGCTGCGATAAATCAGAGCCCATACGTGAGTGACGAGATCGAATCGGCGAACACCACCATCACCTATACCGCAATGCATGGTGTCGGCGCACAAATGGCCGAGGATCTACTTCACGATTCTGGTTTCCATAAGGTGTTCAGCGTCGCCGAGCAAAGAGAGCCCGATGGTAACTTCCCGACCGTCAACTTCCCGAATCCGGAAGAAAAAGGCGCAATGGATCTGGTGGTTAACTTAGCAAAAAGTGTCGATGCCGACATTGCTTGTGCCAACGATCCAGATGCAGACCGATTTGCGGTTGCAGTGAGAACAGATGATGGCTCATACAAAATGCTAACAGGTGACCAAGTCGGCGTGCTATTCGCTCATTATCTACTCTCAAAGCCGCATACCAAAAACCAATTAGTTGGTAACAGTATCGTATCTTCAACATTGCTTGAAAAAGTAGCTCAATCCCACGGGGCGACTTATTTCCAAACGCTGACAGGTTTTAAATGGTTAGCGAATATTGGCATGCAATTGGAAAATGATCAGAACGACTTCTTGTTCGCCTATGAAGAAGCATTAGGCTACACAATTGGTACTCAAGTACGAGACAAAGATGGGCTGTCTGCTATTGTCGTGTTTGCTCAATTGGTTGAGGAGTTAAAATCTCAAGGTCGAACAGTTTGGGATCTTCTCGCTCAAATTTCATTTGAACATGGGGTTCATACCAACGCTCAGCGAAGTATTGCTTTAGACCCAGACTCACCATCGATTGGTTCTAAGCTCCGCTCAGCACAGCCTAAAGCAATCAACGGTGTCGCTATCTCTGTAATTGAAGATTTGCAGTCTTCTTTACGCTTCGTCATTGGAGGCAATACTGAAGCCATTAACCTGCCTGCAAGTGACGTACTCATCTATCATCTCGAAGATGGTTCACGCATTATCGTAAGACCTTCCGGTACTGAGCCAAAAGTTAAGGTCTACTATGAGACGGTAACAAAATTTGAAGGGACAGAAACCTACGAAGACACTCGCCTGCGCGGTGAGAAGTACATGGAGAAACTGATTGAACAACACCAACAAGAGTTGAATTCATAGCGATTTAGCGCGTTCAACATGTAACGGTTAATCGAGTAGGAGGAGG
>NZ_JBFRTN010000111.1:27121-27442 GCF_041474095.1 Vibrio sp. 10N.222.54.A3 | reverse complement strand
CCGTTACAGAAGTCACTGTAACGGCGCGTTTTTATATGTATAGATCTTTAAACTGGAGCTTTGTACAGCTTATTAGCGACGTGCTTTACCGCGGTTTTGGTGAATCTTAAGCTTCGCTTTCATCTTACGTTTTTCTGATGAACGGCTTTTGCTGCGACCACCACGATCGGGCGCTAGATCTTTTTCAAGGCTTGGTTCAAAGCCCTCTAGCCACTCTTGAGGCAAGCGAGTATCAAGTAATCGCTCAATATCACCCAATAGGTAAGCTTCATCCTGACTCATCAAAGAGATCGCTAAGCCGCTGTTACCCGCACGGCCAGT
>NZ_JBFRTN010000111.1:0-26361 GCF_041474095.1 Vibrio sp. 10N.222.54.A3 | reverse complement strand
TGTTACCCGCACGGCCAGTACGTCCGATGCGGTGAACATAATCTTCTGCTTTAAATGGCATGTCATAGTTCACAACTTGTTCTAGCTGCTGAATATCAATACCACGAGCTGCCACGTCGGTTGCGATCAACGCACGAACTCTGCCTGACTTGAAATCGTCTAGGGCTTTTTGACGCGCACCTTGGCTCTTATCGCCATTGATTGATGCCGCTTTAATGCCGTCTAACTTAAGCTCTTTAACGAGAGCATCAGTGCCCTGCTTAGTCTTTGTGAACACCAACACTTGTTGCCAGTTTTTTGAACCAATCAAATACGCTAATAGCTCACTTTTACGCGACTTATCTACCGGGTAAACCATCTGTGTTACGGTTTCAGCGGTGCTGTTTTTTGGCGTAACTTGGATTTCACTTGGCTTCTGCATCATACGGTGTGCAATCGCTTTGATTTTGTTATCAAACGTTGCAGAGAAGAACAGAGTTTGACGCACTTCGTTCATGCGAGAAAGAATACGCTTGATGTCAGGCATGAAGCCCATATCTAACATACGGTCAGCTTCATCCAGTACCAGTACTTCCGTTTGGCTCAACATGATGTTTCTAGTGAACATGTGATCAATAAGACGACCAGGCGTCGCGACAAGAATATCTGCGCCACCGCGTAAGTTATCAGTTTGCACCTTCATGCTAACGCCGCCGTAAGCCACCACGACTTTAATGTCGGTGCCCTTTGCGTAGCTAGTTAAGTTATCGAAAACCTGTTGTGCCAATTCACGAGTTGGCACTAATACAAGCGCACGAACGAGCTTAGGGTTCGGAATAACGTTGTCTTTTGTCTCGATTAATCTTTGAATAATCGGCAAACCAAACGCAGCCGTTTTACCTGTACCCGTTTGAGCACCAGCCAGTACATCTTTGCCTTCTAATACCAATGGAATTGCTTGTTCTTGAACACTGGTAGGAGCCGTAAAATTAAGCTCAGACAACGTGGCAAGAAGATGCTCAGATAATCCTAGTTGGTTAAAAGATTTTGTAGATTCAGACATAGTATGATGCTCAAAGATTAAATAGGTGCGGATTGTAGCAAACCTGCATTACGCTGTTTACCTTTCCTTTTGATTTTTCTTCATTTGAAGCGCATTAAACTGCTTAGCTTCCTCTAAAACGTTGGGATAAAGCTCATTAAAGTGACACTGCAACGTATCATAGTGACGTTCGAGGTCATCGTAACATGCCTCGAGCATACCGAGCTTAGGCCTTCTCAACGCCATTCGCTGCAACACCACCTCTATAGATGACATGTCTTGATAGCTCTCTAACCATCTATGCTCAGCCATTTTCTGATGAACCATAACGAAATTTTCAGGCCAGTGTGGCTCTTGATGTTCAAAGATCTGCTCATGGCTATCTAAACAAAAACGCTCTAATGTCTGCTGTGAAAACTGATCCCAATGATTGGCTAAGCAGTGATCCCAAAATACATCGAGTGCGATAGGCGCAAAGCGTCGTGTTTGGTCTGAGAAAAGTGATTTTGCAGAACGAGATACATCATGACGATCAGTATAGCTATCAACAAATCGATGAAGCCTAATACCGTCAGAAAGGGAATCAGAATAGTGTTTATTAGGGTCGCCTTTAACAAAATCACCTAACAGGTTACCTGCTAAGTTGCTGTTACAGTGCTTGGCGATGTGAAGGTGTGCGAGAAAGTTCATTGAACCTCATTAAAGTATCGAGAACTAAGTAACATGGTAAACGTACTCGTTTATCTTCGCGAACTTTAATGAGGATAGTTTTGGTATGACGTGTGAGCGAATACGATTTGCTCAGTTTAGAATTGTTTGCTTTGAGAAGCTTTAGCTAAGAAAACTTTTAGCTTTAAAACGTTTCAGTTGAAACTGAATTAAAGATCTTAAAAGCTTAGTTCGAAGACTTGAAAAGCTCTTCTGCTAACTGTTTCACTGTCTGCTCATAGTCAGACAAATCAATGCCAATTTCCATAGCATCTAACAACTCTAGACTTTCGTCATTATAAGATTGGTCACTCATTGTGCCCCCTCTATTCCTTGATGTGGACATGATGTCCGATTAACTAGTGCACCATCTTGAACTTATATTATGTCACTTTGATGAACGCACTCTACTCTACCCATTCCATATTCATAGCTTAAAGCTACTCGCGATCATTAACGCTTTTTTGCGCTAAAGGGGTATACGCGAACGACATATGTACTGCCACCTTACACCAAGTACAACAAATTACTCTATAAATTTTGAAACCGATCATGGTCAAACGTTTGCTTTGCTCATTTGAATGCTGACACGCCCCTTTGTGTAAATATTAATTTACAGTGGATGTTTTTTATTACAATAAGAATTGCATTTGGAATTAAATTCAATCAGAATACTTCAAAATCGAGATATTCTTTGGGTTTATGCGCTTAAGCTAGAAGAATTACAATGAAAACACACCCTAACGTAAAGAATTATATACAATGAATAAATCAAAGGTTTTTGGTAGTACTTTGATCATTGCAGGCACAACCATTGGTGCTGGCATGCTCGCTCTTCCACTTGCTTCTGCAGGTATTGGCTTTTCAACTTCACTTTTCTTGATGCTGGGTTTATGGGCGTTAATGGCTTTTACTGCGCTATTAATGGTAGAGCTTCACCAATTCGCAGAATCTGACGCTACCCTACACACGTTAGCTCATACCATTTTGGGGACAAAAGGAAAGTGGATTGCGAGCTTCGCGGTGATGTTTCTTTTCTACGCTCTGTGTGCGGCATACATAGCTGGCGGCGGTGCGCAATTTAACCAACGAATTTCGGATATCGCGGGTATCGAACTTAATGCTCAAATCACCACGCTTCTATTTACCCTATTAGTTGCCGGCGTTGTTACGATTGGTACACACAGTGTTGATAAAGTTAACCGCGTTTTGTTTGGCTTAAAGCTTATCGCGATGGTTTTGGTACTCAGCTTCCTAGCGCCAAACATTACCTCTCAATACTTAATGAGCATGCCTTTACAGCAAGGCCTGATTGTTGCGGCTATTCCGGTTGTGTTTACCTCTTTTGGTTTCCACGGCAGCATCCCATCAATTGTTCGATACCTAGATGGTGACGTTCGTTCTTTACGTAAGGTAATGATTATTGGCTCGGCACTGCCTCTGGTTATCTACGTTTTCTGGCAAAGTGTTACTTTGGGCGTGATTAGCCAAGAGCAGTTGTTGTCTGACACAAGCTTGGGCGCGCTATTAGTCTCGCTGTCGCAAACGGTTCATCAATCCAACCTAAGCGTGATCGTCGGTGTGTTTGCGGACCTTGCACTGCTGACATCTTTTATTGGTGTGAGCTTGGGCTTATTTGAATTCATGGGCGACTCACTGAGCAAGAAACTAGGTAACGCAAAACGTGTTAAGACAGCTGCTATCACCTTCTTACCGCCACTGGGGTTTGCCTTATTTTACCCACAAGGCTTCATCATGGCTTTAGGCTACGCAGCCATTGCACTTTCAGTGCTCGCGATTCTGTTACCAACAGTGATGGTCTACAAGGTTCGTTACACTGATTTCTCTGTCAAACCACAATCTTCAGAAGCCAGTTACCAAGTGTTAGGCGGTAGCAAAGCGTTGTTTTTAGCAGGTAGCGTTGGCGTATTTATCATTGCGATTCAAGTTCTTATTTCAGTAGGGTTACTGCCTTCTTTAGGCTAACAAACCTATACAGAACTAATTTACTTGATTCAGATCTCATAAATGACATATCACTATCATTAATTTTCACAATTAGTCGATTGAAGTCACATTTTTATTGAGGTCGGTTATTTAGAGTCCACGGTAAAGGATTTACCGTGGAGTTTTTATGAAAGAAGTACAATTTCGAACGATAGACAAACTGTTTATTAAGATGTCGATCAACGACAAGTTTTGGGTCATTTTCTTAATCTTTTTTGCCGCTCTGGCAAGCCTAGCTGGACTGAACTACGTCAACAAAATGGAACACATTGACGTAACTGCAAAACAGCAGGTCGAGTATCAACTGCAAGGCATTTTATCAGCATCAGACTCCCCGGCATCTGTTCGCTCTGTTAGCCAGCAAACTCGCGCTCAACAAACCACTATTTCAAATAATGGTTCTGTGACTGCCACAGCACTCGCACAAGATGGCAACTACTACTCACTTACCGTTTCAACTAACGATATACAGAATCAAAAGCAGCAAGCACTGTACACTTTATTACTGAGCTTCTTGTGGTGTGTGCCTTTTGGTCTTTTCTGCTACTGGGTAGCGACTTTCCTAGGCGGCGCACTTTGGGTTCTTTATTCAACGACTCAAAAGATTGGTGATGGTGACTTAACATCACGCCTTGGCTTCCACCCTGGCCGTGATGAGTTCGGCACGATTGGTTGTGCGCTTGACCGTTCAATGGACACGCTTAGTGAGTTAGTCAACAACGTAAACCACAGTGCAGCAACGCTAAGCGAAACATCGGCTTCTTTCGAAACTGAGATGAAGCGCAGCGAAACACAAATCATGAGCCAAAATGCCTCTCTAGACTCTGTAGCGACAGCAATGGATCAGATGACAGCTTCGGCAAATGAAGTCTCTAACATCTCTGCACGCTCAACTGAACAAACAGAACAAGACGCGCAGCAAATCAACGATAGCCACGCGAAGGTTCAACAGGCAATCTCGGAAATCACCACCCTTTCTTCTTTGATTGAGCAAACCTCATCTTCTGTTACTAGCTTGAATGTGAATACGAGCCAAATTAACGAGGTCATCACGACGATCAATGCTATTTCAGAGCAAACTAACTTACTTGCTTTAAATGCCGCGATTGAAGCCGCTCGTGCGGGCGAGCAAGGCCGAGGTTTCGCTGTTGTTGCTGATGAAGTAAGAACACTGGCAAGCCGCACTCAGTCGGCTACTGTAGAAATCCAAGCGATGATTGAACGCTTACAGCAAGAGAGCCAAAATATCGCGAAGATCACCGAACAGACGGTTGACCAAGCGCAAACCAGTAGCCAGTTGATTTCAAACATTGGTCACGACGTAAACTCGATTGCAGATTCAGCTCAAGCACTAATGGACATGAGTATCCAAATCGCAACATCAGCCGATGAGCAAAGTAACGTTGCCAATACGATTGCAGCAGAGCTTAACGATATTCGAAGCCAATCCGATGTGATTAAAGACGTGGCTCAGAATTCTTCAAATGGCGTATCTAGGCTAACAGAAGCGTCGGTTTCTCTATCTCAGACATTGGCACGCTACCGAACTTAAGGATCAACTGGTGAACTAGCGGCGTGAATTGAAAACAAACTAATGAGGACTCGTAATGGGTCCTTTCTTTTTGGCTTTTGTTTAATAACATTACAAGAACCATGGTCAATAACGATGACATTATCAATTACCATGAAGCAAGTCGCAAAGGAGAGATTAAGAAGTGTCAGAACTGTCTAATATTCGAGCTTAGGAGTAATCTAATTGAACGGGTCTTTTTTCGCTTACCCCCTTGCTGCAGGTGACACATAATGAATAAAACAGAAACACCAAACACCGACGACATTACATGCCCTTTATGCCAACACGACGAGTATCTGCTTTCAGAAAGTGGAGAAAAGTTTACTTGTGCATCTTGCGGTTTCCACACCAAACAATTTAGTAAGGTAGTCAGACTTCAACTAAGCTCTACCCCACCAAAGCTGCAGAATTCGATATACCACCATTTGAGCAGTGCTTGCCATTAATCCAAACTGAAATTTCTTCTAAACTGTAGATATCCTGAGCCGCGAGTTCTGCTGAGTCGGCTTCGGGATCTACGATTGCTTCATCAATACTCGGGCGTAATCGAAACGATTGGATACCCGCGCGAACACCAGCCTCAATCCCTTTCAACGTATCATCCACGTAGATGCACTCATTTGGCAGAAAGCCCATGTTCATGGCCGTGTACATGATTAGATCAGGCTCTGGCTTCCAGCTGTTAGCATCAAAAGCTGAGAACACTTTGCCTTTGAAGTCGTCTAGCATGCCTGTCATCGCCAATGAAGATTCAACTCTAGATTTTGGTGCATTGGAAGCGATACAAAACTCGATATCTTGTTGTTTGAGAAATTCAATAAGTTCGATAGCTCCATCCATCGGCTTTAAATGACGCTGGAACAGTGCTTGTAATTCAGTGCGATATAACGGTTCAAGTGTATCAATCGAGATAGATAACCCAAGACGTTCTTGTGTATCCATTAAGATGTCGGCTAGCTTCCCGCCTTGAAAGTGCGCATAGCAGTCGTTGACGTTTAGCTCCGCTCCAAAGCCAGTGAAAACGTTCACCAAAGCTTGGCAGCACAGCTTTTCACTATCGATAAGTGTTCCGTCACAATCGAAAATCACACATTTAGTCTGTTCTAACCGCATAGGTATCTCACTCAGATTGAATCCAAGTTTTATCTTATAGTGTTCTTTCAATGCGCGAGATGATTGAGGTAACAGTTTGCAGATACAGGCTTATTTCTCTTCGCGAAATATCGAGTTGATCACTTTATCGCTCAGCATAAGCAACAGTTTTCATTAAATTAACCCAGATTCTACGAAACCAAATACTGCGAGGTTTACATAAGCTACTCAATTTCAGGAGAAAATATAAATCACTACTTCCTAGCCGGATCGTGGTGAATCGATAAAAAAAATGGCTTATAGGCTACTCAGATAGAGCGACAATTAGCTAACAACCGACTCTTCTAAGACTTTAGCTTCAAGCGAAGGTGAAGACGCATATTCTACAATTCCAGTATCGGGGTACGAATCTCGGATAGCGACAAACTCGGATAAGTGTTTCAGTAGCAATTTAGTTAGCTGAGGATCAAACTGGTAGCCACACTCTCGCTCAAACAAATCGACCACCATCTCTAACGGCCACGGTTCTTTGTAGCAACGTGCACTAAGCAGCGCATCAAACACATCGGCTACGGCAGTGATACGAGCAAACAGGTGTATTTCATCACCCACTTTTCCATTCGGGTATCCAGCACCATCCCAACGCTCGTGATGTTCGTTAGCAATGATTGCCGCGAGGTTGGTAATATCACCCGCTCCGCTCTTTAGTAAGTTATAGCCAGCCGTAGTATGAAGCTTCATCACCTCCCACTCTTGGTCGGTTAATTTCCCAGGTTTATCCAAGATTGATTCAGGGACTGAAATCTTACCCACATCGTGCATTGGGCTGATGATCTCAATCATCTCGACCTCGCGATGGCTCAAGCCACGATACTTAGCAAGCAGTGCAGACAACTTGGCTACACGCTTAACATGATTACCAGTTTCGCCAGAGCGGGTTTCAATTGCCTCTCCGAGAACATGAATCATATCCTTTTGGATATTCAAGGTCTGTTTCTGAAGCTTTAAGATTCGTTTGTTCTTATTCGCCAACTCTTTCTTTTGGCGCAGAGTGACAAATTGCATCAAGATGATCAGGCTCAAACCCGCAATCACCATCGACAGCCCCAATAACAACTGGAAGTTTTTGCGAATAAAGGATGAAGGCTCGTTAATGAAAACCGCTTCGTCAGGTAACGCGTTTGCACTAATCCCGTATCTCTTCATTGCAGGGTAATTGAATACAAAACGTTTGTTGTCTCCGGGAGTTAACGGTGTAGTAAAACCAAGTGGAAGGTATTTATCCAACGCATCGACGGCCTGTTCACCCATGCTTTGTGAGTGATTAACGTAACCACCGAGTACATCACCCGAAATATAGAATTGCCACAAAGCAAACACCGGAGCAGCACTCGCTTTTGACAACGTATCCGCAATCTCTTGGTAAGTGTGATAAACCCCTTGCTTTAACTCGGTGTTGTAATGACTGAGCAATACCGCATCGTCCGCAGAGATCCCTTCCAAAAATTGGCTCGTATGCTCCAGCGACAAGTCGCGAATTTCTACGAGATTGATATTTGAAAATTCAGCCATCATTTTGTTCATTTCTTTATGAATCAATTCAGACGTGACACTGTAATCATTTACAAAATAGAGATTCTTTAGATTAGGTCTTAATTTGGAGATCAGCTTAATATTAACGTCTATCTGATCGTTCTCGTAAAGCACAGTTGCTCTGTCAGACACCGCGTACATGTCGGTGCTGAAATCATAGATGCCGGCTGCAACGACAGGTGTGGAGCGATCAATCAAATTAGGCAGAGATTCAAGAAAATTGGCTGCGTTATCGTCCGTCGCAATTACGCCATCAAATTTATAACCTGCATACTTCGCACGTAAGTAGTTCGCGAGAGAGTCGTAATACTCTGGGCTGTGGACACGCTTTGAATCCAAATACTCTATTGAGAGTTTAACTTCGGTTTGAGACTGGCTGAACGCACTGTCTATCCCTTTTTGGAAGTCAGCAGTCCATTGATAAGAAGGTTCGTATGAGTGTAAAACTAGGATGCGTTTAATATCCCAGTCGTTAGCAAAACTGAGTGAAGAATAAGCGCTAACACATAATACAGCGATTGATATCAATAGCTTGTACATACAATACCCTTTAAATAAGACGGGGTATTGTACTTAGATTAACGCTTTGTCAAAGAATCTTTAGTTCTCGATCCATACTTTATCGCAAGAAGCATGATCTTGTGCCCAAAAATCGTGTAACTGCTTAGCAAAGTTGTTGATACTTTGACCATTTTCAGCAACGACATCCGAGATCAATAGGGAACCATCCGCTTCTGTGACGATAGCGCTCGCCACAACTTCACCGTTTTGAGTACCAATATATAATACATGATCGTCAGAAAGCATAATTTGGCTCAAGAACTCAAGCATGTGTGCCCTTTCGATTTCATCTTGGTAAACGCTTGCTTGGTTGAGTGAAAATAGCACGGTCAATTTATGGAAATCGACTTTATGCAGTTCATCAATTTGGGAAGGAGTTTGATCTTGTGCTAGGAGTTGGTATGTCTTGGATGGAAGTTTGCTTTGATAAAGTTCACGGCCGAGGAGGCTCTCTTTTGCGGGGTAAGCAATATCGAGCTGACTAAATAGCCATTGGTTTTTCTTGTGTGCAATTTCAGGTATTTCGTTATTCATTCTTTTAGTACCTACGGTTAGTATCCCCAAATATCGCAGTTATTTGGAAGACATACGGTCGGCTGAGGTGCCGAGCTACAAGCAGAGAGCATACAGAGCATGACCAAGGCCAACAAGTACTTTAAATGCTTCATATTTTTCATTATCCAACAACATCCTTTAAGAACTTAACGAAAAGCTCTACACTCGTATCCAAGCTTTCAATATCCTTATAGTAAACAGAACTATATAAATAAAAAGGACTTCTTATGAAAAAAGCCTTAATAGCAGCAGGTATCGTGACAATGTTAGCTGGCTGTTCGGACAACGAGGTTGGCGACGTCTCACTGGGTTTCTTCACAATGAAGGATATCAAGATGTCTTCATTAGATGACGATAAGATCGCGGGTGTTACCTGTCATATCGCATCAATCGAAGCAAACCTTAGCCTTTCTGATCCAAGTGATAGCTCTATATCTTGTCGTCAAACAGGTGAAATTACACCAGAAATGATTGCTCAAATAGACAAGAGTAAGTCTGGCGAAGTGGTATTCAAGCAATCGAAAAGTATCTTCTTTAAAACAATGAAGGTTCGTCGTATCTACGATGCAGAGAATCAGTCGCTGCTCTACTTGTCTTACACCACCAAAGAAACAGAAGGTAGCTTCAAACACAGCCTTTCAACTGTTCCACTATGGGGTACAGAGGCTTACGTTGATCCAGCGACGTTAGTACAGCCTACCGAGTAGTTTCAAACATATAGTTAGTTGAATCACCTGTACAGACATTGTGCAGGTAATTCAAAATGTAATAAAAATGAAAGAAACAGAAACAAAATGTGATATCATGCGGCAAAATTTTTTCACTGTATTTTTCATATGAAGTTTCCTGGACAGCGTAAATCTAAGCACTACTTTCCAACTCACGCACGTGATCCGTTGGTCAACCAAATTCAACAAACGCCTAAGCTTCACCGCGCAACGATTGTGGGTGTTGGCCAAACGATTGTTGATATCGAAGCCCGTGTTGACAACGAGTTCCTAGAAAAATACGAGCTTAGTAAAGGTCACTCACTGGTATTGGAAGAAAGTAAAGCAGATGCGCTGTATGAAGAGTTAGTAGAGCGCGGTTTGATCACGCATCAATATCCTGGCGATACTATCGGCAACACACTGCACAACTATTCCGTACTTGCGGACAGCAAATCTGTCCTGCTTGGCGTAATGTCTAAGAAGATTGAAGTTGGCTCATTTGGTTATCGTTACCTTTGCCGCACTTCTTCTCGTATGAATCTAAACCACCTTCAAACTGTTGATGGTCCAATTGGTCGTTGTTACACGCTGATTTCTGAAGATGGCGAACGTACGTTTGCAATCAACGAAGGCCACATGAACCAACTTCTTCCAGAAAGCATTCCTGAAAAAGTCTTCGAGAAAGCTTCTGCATTGGTTGTGTCGTCATACCTAATGCGTGGCAAACCTGAAGATCCGATGCCAAAAGCGGTACAAAAAGCGATTGAATACGCGAAAGCGCACAATGTGCCTGTTGTACTAACACTTGGTACTAAGTATGTGATCGAAGGCAACGCTGAATGGTGGCAAGAATACCTGAAAGAAAACGTAACCATCGTCGCGATGAACGAAGATGAAGGTGAAGCGCTAACGGGTGAAAAAGATCCTCTATTGGCTGCTAACAAGGCACTTGAGTGGGTTGACCTAGTTCTATGTACTGCAGGCCCTATTGGTCTATACATGGCAGGTTACACTGACGAACCAGCGAAACGCGAAACCACACTGCCATTGTTACCGGGTAACATCCCTGAGTTCAATAAATACGAATTCAGCCGTGCGATGCGTAAGCAAGACTGTAAAGACCCAGTAAAAGTGTACTCTCACATTGGCCCTTACCTAGGCGGCCCACTTGAGATTAAGAATACCAATGGCGCTGGCGATGGTGCACTTTCAGCACTACTTCACGACATGGCAGCAAACAGCTACCACCACGTGAATGTACCAAACTCAGAGAAACACGAGCACGCTTGTCTGACGTACTCTTCACTGTCTCAAATTTGTAAGTACGCAAACCGTGTAAGCTACGAAGTGTTGACTCAGCACTCTCCTCGCCTTTCTCGTGCACTGCCTGAACGCGAAGATAGCTTAGAAGAAACATACTGGGATCGTTAATCGGCCATATTAGGTAGTTACCTCTTAGAGGTTAACGCCAAGTGAGATTACCCATTCCTTGAAGGGCTGCTATATGCAGCCCTTTTTGTATTCAACGCCAATATAATTGCAACTGAAGGTAATCAGAACGAATATTTTGCTCGTTTAAGATTTGATCTCGCGCAATGACTCTTTAGATCTGTTATCTTCCAGCACATAATTCGTGTGGTTTGCCTTTACTTGGCAAATTTATACAGTACTATCGCCACGCAAACGTTTACGTACCGCCTTTCGGTTCTGATATAAGGATCAAATATGCTGTCTGATATTGATATTTGTCGCTCTACTCCCCTTAAAAACATCAGTGAGGTTGCCAAGCAAGCTGGCCTGCACCACAACGAACATCAGCCATTAGGGCAATTCAAATCTAAAGTGTCTCTCACGTCACTTGAACGCCTCGCCAACCAACAAGATGGTAAATTAGTCGTAGTCACGGCGATCACACCGACACCTCTTGGTGAAGGCAAAACCGTCACTACTATCGGATTAGCACAAGGCCTCGCAGAGATTAACCAATCTGCAATGGCCTGCATTCGCCAGCCTTCAATGGGTCCGGTATTTGGTGTAAAAGGTGGCGCTGCGGGTGGTGGTTACTCTCAAGTTGCCCCTATGGAACAATTAAACCTGCACCTGACGGGCGATATTCATGCTGTTACGGCCGCTCACAACCTCGCCTCTGCCGCCATTGATGCACGTTTGTATCATGAACAACGGGAAGGCTTAGAGGCGTTTGAAGCGCGTTCTGGCTTAAAAGCCTTGGATATTGACCCAAGTAGAATCGTTTGGCGACGTGTACTTGACCATAATGATCGCGCATTACGCATGATCACGGTTGGCAAGAACGAAGCAGACAAAACAATTAACGGCTTTGAGCGAGAAGATGGATTTGATATCTCAGCCGCTTCTGAACTAATGGCCATTCTTGCTCTAGCCAATGACCTTCAAGATTTGAGAAAGCGCATCGGACGAGTGGTACTTGCTTACAACAAACAAGGCTTGCCGCTAACCGCAGATGACTTCAACGTTGCAGGCGCAATGACCGTGACCATGAAGGATTCTATTGAACCAACATTGATGCAAACCCTTGAAGGCGTTCCTACCCTAATTCACGCCGGGCCTTTCGCGAACATCGCACATGGTAACTCTTCAATTATTGCCGATAAAATAGCGTTAAAGCTGAGTGACTTTGTGGTAACTGAAGGTGGTTTCGGCTCAGACATGGGCTTTGAGAAAGCGTGCAACATAAAAGCGAAAGCGTCGAACAAGAAGCCCGATTGCGCTGTGGTTGTCGCAACCTTACGTGGATTAAAGGCTAACTCTGGTTTATACGATTTGAGACCGGGCACTCCGTTACCTGATTCAATCTTTAATGATGACCAAGACGCGCTTGTTGCAGGGTTTGAGAACCTAAAATGGCACATCACTAACGTTAAGCAATACCAAGTGCCTACAGTTGTTGCGATTAACCGATTCCCACAAGACTCAGCTCAAGAGCTCGATGCTTTGAAACAGATGATCACCGACTTCGATCCAAGCGTTAGCGTTGAAGTAAGCGAAGCATTTGGTCAAGGTGGCGAAGGGGCGACTCAACTGGCTCACGCCGTGGTAAAAGCTTGCCAAAAACAGAGTGGATTTAAGCCTTTGTATCACTCAGAGCAAAGCCTAGAAGAAAAGCTGATGGCAGTCGCTGAAGTTGGCTATGGCGCAGCAAGTATTACGCTATCTCCACTGGCTAAAAAACAACTGGCCGAATTCAAACTGCATGGCTATAACGACCTATCGGTTTGTTTAGCAAAAACACCATTATCGATCTCGACAGAAGCACACGTAAAAGGTGCACCAATCCAATTTGACGTGCCCGTTAGAGAACTAAAATTGTGTGCTGGTGCTGGTTTTATTTACGCGTTGTGCGGCAATGTGATGACCATGCCAGGCTTGCCTGACAAACCGGCGTTCATGTCGTTAGATATTGATAGTAATGGAAATATCGTCGGCCTAAGCTAGCTGCCCTTAGTTAGATAATCGGCAATTAATCGCGATTAATTTAGCTTAGGTTTCGGAGCAGTGTTCTATATTGAGCAATCATTTACTAACGAAGTGATTGCTCAACAATCAAGCTTAACTGCAAAAAGTTGCACTTAAATCGTAGTTATATGCGAATCTTGTCTTAACTTCTCGGTCAAGATCACATTAAAAACCCTATAAAATATATAGTATTGCGCTGATTCTTTGAGGACAGTGATGAATACAAGTATAAAAAAACTAGTCAGCCAATTTCTATGTACCATCTTTGCCCTAGGACTAGTCCCTGCCCTCTACATCAATTCTGAACTTGACAGAATTGATGCTCAGCACACTCTAAATATTAAGCAGTCTAGCCAAAATCAAATCGAATACAGCTTTCATGAACTCGCTGTTATTGTTGAGCAAATCTCTAACTCTGTTCCGTCAATCGCCGACTCTCAAACACTACTCCGAGCGATTCGAGAACCTTCTATTATCCATAAAGAAACCCTGCAAGATCTTTGGGTGATGTTAGCTCGTGGCCAAAAATACTATTCCCATCTTCGTTACCTCGATCTAGCTGGCAACGAAGTGTTTCGCGTTAATTATAAAGACAATCAAGCAATCGTGGTTCCAGATAGTGAACTGCAGAACAAGTCTTCGCGTGATTACTATGAGGTACTACAGCAATTAAAGATTGGTGAGATTAGCTCTCGCGGTATTGATCTTGAAGTCGAAAACGGAGAGATCGTTCGCCCTTTGATTCCAGCGCTACGCATTATGACGCCAGTCGCTGAAAACAACCGCATTATTGGTTACTTCATCGCAAACCTGAACATGCTTGAGATTTATAAGCGCCTTCACTATCAAATTGGTGCATCTTCTGCTGTTCCTATTATTCTCAACAAAACCGGACACATAATCATG
Organism: Vibrio sp. 10N.222.54.A3; assembly: GCF_041474095.1. Taxonomy (NCBI): domain Bacteria; kingdom Pseudomonadati; phylum Pseudomonadota; class Gammaproteobacteria; order Vibrionales; family Vibrionaceae; genus Vibrio; species Vibrio sp. 10N.222.54.A3. Next base: position 12,140 of record NZ_JBFRTN010000111.1, on the reverse strand, counting down.
GGGCCGGATCCTACGGAATCTTTCGGACATGTAATTGAATCACGTTCAGAGCAGACTTACGCAAAGTTATACCCTGAGCTTTGGACTGCGATTCAAGACAAGACATCTTCGAGCTATTTCGATGGTGAGAACTGGTATTTTCATTCCGACATCAGCCCTAAAATCAAACAGTTTGAAGGCCCTATTTACATGGTTCTTCACATTGAAAATCAGCAGTTCAGCAGTCAATACCGAGAAGAAAAACAAGCGATCGTCGTTCAGATCATCACCTTGTCTTTCTTGATTTCGATGATCTCCGCTGGCTTCGTATTGTGGAACAGCAACCACAAGAAGAACAGTATCGAGAGCCAACTTGCTAAGGCCGCAATGAATGGCATGTCTGCCTTGGTGATTACCGACAGAAACAACCGAATCATCAAAGTAAACCAAGAGTTCACCCGTGTGAGTGGCTACGAGTTAGAAGACGTAAAAGGCCGCCAACCGTCCATGTTTGCCTCTGGTCGCTACAACGAAGAGTTCTACATCAAGATGTGGAGCATCATCAAAGAGAAAGGCATGTGGGAAGGCGAAGTGGTTAATCGTCGTAAAGACGGGTCTTTGATCACGGAAATATTGCGAATCCAAACCATTAAAGACTCGAAAGACGTGATTCAGTTTTATGTCGCTTCATTTGTGGATATAAGTAAACACAAAGAGCTAGAAAACAAACTGAGAAACCTGAGTGAAAAAGATGCCTTAGCTGGGTGTTGGAACCGCCGTAAATTCGATCTTGAGCTGCGAGATGAGTGCTCTCGTGTTAATCGTTACCCTACTCGCGAACAGTCTTGTTTAGCGATTTTGGACATAGACCACTTCAAACGCATCAACGACAGATTTGGTCACGATTATGGAGATCGCGTCATTCAAACCGTTGCTCAAGTATTACAACGAGAGTGCCGAGAAACTGATTTTGTGGCTCGTATTGGTGGCGAAGAGTTTGGCGTTATTCTGCCTCATACCACAACAGAAGAAGCTGAGTATGTACTTAACAGATTGAGAATCGCAGTCAGTATTGAGCTCGATAACGTGGTGACGGTCAGTGGTGGAATTACCAACCTGACCAACGACCCTGCTCTTAACTACAAGTGCGCCGATTTAGCACTTTATGAAGCCAAAGCAGCAGGTCGAAACAGTGTGTGCCTGTTCCTAGACAGCGAAATGAGCGAAATCGCCTAACAGAAAATCAGTATTGTTCCGCTAGGCTATTAGTTTGGCGGTTTAACAACCCAATCCTTGCAATCAGCTTGGTGCAGGATAGAACTCTAGTTTGTTCCCCTCTACCACTAGAATACAATCCATGTTCGCAGCATGAGCAGCCTGCTTACCTAGGTTCGTATCTTCAAACACAACACACTGCTTTGGCTGCAAACCCATACCAAAACACGCATCTAAGAAAGTATCCGGATTTGGTTTGTGATTCTTAACGTCTGTTGCTGTCACGAGAATATCGAGCTTACTCAAGATCTCTGTCTTATCCAGTAACTGTTCGGCACTTTTACGTTGACTGCCCGTTCCGACTGCAATCTTCTTGTTACCCAGATGCTCTAACAACAGAGAGTGAGTACAAGGGATAACGTCTCCTTTGTCTTCGATAGCCGCAAACGACGCCATTTTAAACGTAGAAACCGCTTGTGGGTCGAGCGATAAACCGTATTTGCTGTTCACCTCACCGGCTATCTTATAACTCGGCATGCCACCTAAGCTATGCAGCCAAGACGCTTCAAAATGAAAGCCAAACTCTTCAGCCGTTCGCTCCCACGCCTTTACATGTGCAGGCATTGTATCGATCAACGTACCGTCCATATCAAAGATTAATCCTTCATATGCCGTTAAATCTATTTTCATCACTACTACCACTCTTAAATAAAGTTACTGATACCATAACCAATATTCAGTATCATGGCGCCATATTACCGTTCAAAATGGATGTTTATGTTACAAATATCTAACTCTGTTTCGATTCAAGACTGGGAACTCCAGTTAACAGCGATCAGAGCACAAGGAGCCGGCGGTCAGAACGTCAATAAAGTATCGAGCGCGATACATTTACGTTTTGATATCAAGCACTCTACCCTACCTGACTTCTATAAAGAAAAGCTCCTCGCACACAAAGATAGCCGCATCACCAAAGACGGTGTGATTATCATTAAAGCGCAACAGTATAGAACTCAGGAACAAAACCGAGATGATGCTTTAGTGCGCTTGAAAGAATTGATCTTGGAAGCGACAAAGGTTCAAAAAGTAAGACGAGCAACTAAGCCGACGCGTGGCTCTCAGAAAAGACGTTTAGAAAGCAAAAAACAAAGAAGCACCACCAAACAGCTGCGTGGAAGAGTGAGCTGATGGCTTCATGCCCTCAGAGAACACATTACCCTAGAAGTATCTGTCAATTTGACTAACGAATCGATCTATTACGCTGTTTATTTGAAAGAAAGACTACTGCTTCTTTTTGACCGACAAAATCAGCTTGATCAACAACAGGCGCTCTTCGCTGGTCAGCAGACGACTGACCGCAGCTACATCTTCCGCTGTTACTTGTGATGCGCCAACAATATCAAGCACCACATCCAAATCCGTCACTTTTAAGGTTCTAGTGATTGAACGATACTGAGACATCTTGATGTCCGCCTCTCCGCGTTCAATCCTTTGATAGGTTTTTAAGCTCATTCCTGCACTCGAGGCTAACTTTTCTTGAGACAAGTTGGCTTGTTTCCTACGCTCAATCAGCGCCAATATTATGGGTTCTTGTGACATAAGCTCATCCTCAAAAGACAGTTATGTCCTAAATTCAGCAAGAAGCAGACCATATTGACTTGTGATGGTTTACATAAGCCATCAAAGGCATATTATTCGCTTGATAAAACCGTTACGTTTCATAAACCTTCACACTGATATCAGTTGTGAACGTACAGGCTAGGTAACTTGAGTATTCAAGTGTTGGGAAATAATAAAAATTGCATATTGCGAATAAGAAAGACGTCAAATTGGAAATTGCGAATCGCTATACATTGGCATTTCCTTGCATTAGTCACGCATTAGAATCAGACAATCCCCGCCCAGAAATTATTGCAATACAACATAAGCTACTCACGTACAAAGAGGTGTTGCTGCACGGGAACATGTTGGAAGGTAAGGAATTAAAGCAAGCTTTTTCTGCATTGAACGAAAATGAAAAAGGTGTGGCTCAAGGTGGGATTAAAAGCATCAATGCTGCGATAAAAGAGATGGATGAGATTCTAGAAAGATACAGCCGTAAAGCGGTTATCGAGCTGAGTAACTAGTTCTACAAGCAACTAACCAACTGCACACCTGCAAAAGTAAAAAATAAAAAATCGACGCTATCTTTAAATAAAGCGTCGACTTGTTCAAAACATTGAAGATCTAACGTTTAACTGCTTTTCTAACACCAGCAATCAACATCAGCATCCCTAGCAAACCAAATGAAATACCTCCGCCACTGCTACCAGAGCCAGTTGACGCACTTGTCCCAGCAACAGCAACTCGTTTTGCCTCTGTCGCGGTAAACTGGACAGTTTCCGTGCTATCATTTACCCCTTTAGTTACATCCGTAATCCAATCTTTATAATCATATACCTCTGTAAATACAGATGTTACGCCGATGTCATCACCGCAAGTAGTCGGCCCAAAACTCGTTATACCGACCTGTTCATATGTAGAGCCATTTTTCCAAAACACCGGACCACCAGAATCGCCTTGGCATGTACCCCCGTATAAGCCATTATTCGGTCCGTTACCGTTGAAACAAATTTGTTTATCAGTGACTAACGGACCGAAAACAGCTTTACAATTAAGAGTATCAACATATGTCAGGTCAACTTGTTGTAGCAATGTCGTACCATCAACATCAGTCTCGATGTCACCATGGCCAACTGCAACGAAATCATTCGCAGCATTAAGGTATGTATCAAATTGAGGGATAACAGTTTCAGCTGAGGATTGAAGGTTAAGAGAAGCTTCTAACTTTAAAATCGCAATATCATTTCTTAATAGTTGATTGATACTGTTTGAATAATCCGTTCGATAATACACCTCAGATACTCGTACTTTCTGGATGCTACCGTTAGGGAATAGAGAAGTATCTTCCAATTGAGGAACAACTACCGTGAAAAGTTGAGCATTCTCATCACCATAAATACAGTGTGCAGCAGTCAGTACATGATAGTTATCTAAAATTGTCGCACCACAGTAAGGGCCTGTTGAGTAAACACCGTCATAATCAATACGATCAATGAACAAGCTTGCCATCGAAGGAAATTCCGTGACTGAAGCGTCGCTACCATTCACAATATAGGGTGTTACACCCAAATCAGGAGTACTTTCGTCCGTGTTTTCCGTTGCCATAACACTTGATGTGTAAATTAATGGCGCTAAAAGCCCTAAAACGGCTTTACGAACCGGACTCATTGTATGGTTTACGTTCATAGTTAACTCCTTGTAACCCCTACTACTTATTTACAAAAATGATGAATCGTCACCATAACACGTCACAATCGTGATTATAGTAAGTATTTGTAACGATATCGCCACATATCTCATTTTATAAACGAATTTTAAGTAACCGTTGTTAGTGGGTAACGTTAAAAGCAATACGTTACCAAAGACATACGCTACCAAAATCAAAAAAGCCTACCGTTAGGCTTCCCAATAAAGAGAAGCAAACAATAGGCTTTCATTTAGCTTAGTGGTTTCTCTTAAAAGAGATTAGCCACGATAGTAACGCTGAGGTACGAATGGCATTTTTTCTACTGTCATTGGTAGCTTCTTGCCACGAACTTCAGCGAATACTTCAGTGCCAATAACCGCTAGGTCAGTACGAACGTAAGCCATAGAAACAGGCTTGCCCGCGTTAGGACCCGCAGTACCACTTGTTACAACGCCAATCTTGTTGTCTTCAGCATCGAACAGCTCAGCGCCTTCACGTACTGGTGCTTTAGTCTGACCAACAAGACCAACACGCTTGCGTTGAACGTCTTTAGTCGCGATTTGCTCAAGGATGATATCAGCGCCAGGGAAACCGCCTGCACGTTCACCGTCAGTACGACGCACTTTTTGGATACCCCATAAAAGGCTAGCTTCTACCGGCGTTGTTGTTGTATCTAGATCGTGACCGTACAGACATAGACCACACTCAAGACGAAGTGAGTCACGAGCACCAAGGCCAATCCACTCTACTTCTGCTTCTGATGTTAGTTTACGAGCAAGTGCTTCAGCGTGATCGTTCGGTACTGAGATTTCGTAGCCATCTTCACCGGTATAACCACTGCGGCTTACGATGCACTCTACGCCTTCGATATCGACTTTTTGAACATCCATGAACAGCATGTCTGCAACGCTTGGTTGGAAACGAGCCAGAACTTCAGACGCTTTCGGACCTTGAAGTGCTAATAGAGCGTGGTCATCAATCACTTCCATTTTTACGTCTGCAGGAAGGTGAGCCGTTAGGTGGTCGATATCTTGTGTTTTACACGCCGCGTTCACAACAACAAATAGGTGATCGCCAAGGTTAGCAACCATAAGATCATCCATGATGCCGCCCTGTTCATTAGTAAAGAAGGCGTAGCGCTGCTTACCAGAAGGCAGGTCGATAATATCTACTGGAACCAGAGATTCTAAAACAGCGGCTGCATTTTCACCGTATAGACGCAGTTGCCCCATGTGAGAAACATCAAAAAGACCAGCAGCGTCACGAGTGTGTAAGTGCTCTTTCTTTACACCTAGTGGATACTGAACTGGCATGTCGTAGCCAGCAAAAGGAACCATTTTTGCGCCGACTTCAACGTGAAGTGCATGCAGAGGTGTTTTTAGTAGGTCTTGATTAGCGTGTTCTTGAGTCATTTTATTCTCCATGAAGCGTTGCAGGCTTTCCAAATCGAATCTGCCGCTTATATCTCTATTTAGAGTCGCCCTAACGATAGTGATTACCGTTAGAAACAGTAGATAGTAAAAAGTGATGTCTTTTATATAGGTTTATAAAGCTAGCGTTATAAAAACAGACAGCAGTACAAAAAATCTACAACTCACTTTCTAAGAATTCACTTCAGTAAACTTCAATCAACATGAGTAAACCGTGTTCACTATAGTAAACAAGCCTGAGTCAGTTTTACACCCTTAACAAGATTAAAACAGCTCAAAATGTGATATTTAACAATTTAAAAACAACTTTCAGTCGCATACAAAAACGCGATATTGATGCTTTTCACACCAACATCGCGTCTTTTGGCAAACGTTAGAAACAAAAGCAAACGTTTGCATTCACTATAAGAAATTCTAACTTTGTTAACTTATTTTGCAGTCACCCACAAAATCAGTGCATCTTCTGTACTAGTAGAAATCAACATATGCCCCATGTTGGCGTCGTAATACATGCTGTCACCTTCGCTCATGGGTACCGGCTCATAGAATTCTGAGTAGAACATCACATCACCAGAGATCACCATCAAGAACTCCTCACCATCGTGGCGAACCCAATCGTTATACTCTTCAAAGGTGCGTGCTCTCACTCGGCTCTTGAACGGCATCATCTTCTTATTCGAAAGTTCTGTCGCGAGCAGTTCATGCTCGTAAGTCGGAGTTGGGTGAGGTTTGCCCTGACCTGCTTTAGTTAAGTCACGACGTCCTGTGGCAACCTTTTTTCTTGGTGGCTCAAAGAGTTGCGGCATATCAATTTGCAAACCCATAGCCAATTTCTGCATCGCTTGGAACGTCGGTGAGATTTGTTCGTTCTCGATTTTACTCAGCGTAGAGCGCGCCAAACCAGTACGTTGGCTCGCCTCTTCTAACGTAATGCCCAGCTTGCTGCGGATATCTTTAATACGCTGGCCGAGCCTAAGTGGTTCGATATTCTGATCTAACGTCTCTTTCGCCAACGTTAAAGATGGGTACTCATCATAAATGTCTTCTGACATAGGTCCCTCATTCATTTCTTACTTCCTGTCTATTGATTTCATTGTTGCATGAAGCGCTTTGTTGATTAAAGAGCACACAGGGAAATAAAGCGTGCTCCCTGTAGCAAAACGAGAAAATCTGTTTCCTATTGGAAATTTTTGTTGAAAATTGATTTTATCGGAGCTATGTTATCGACTTGTTAGATGAAGAGATGCTACTTCAGCTTGCAGCAAGTGATAGATTTAACATTTGTAAGAGCTGTTTTTTACCCGAAATTTTTGGGAACCAATTCGTGCTGCATTGACCCTACAACGATCGCTTTGACGCTATGGTCGTATAAATAAGAAGCAACGCACTATTTATACACCTATATAACGCAAACGATACCGATGCAGAAATCAACGTAAGACCTAATGGACTATAAAAACAATCACCATTAGCTTAATGAAAGGTCTCGACAATGAACGCTTATCAAAACCATAGCTTAGACAGTTTTTTCTCTACGAACCTATCTGCGACTGACGACGCAGTATTTGCTGGAATCCAAGCAGAGAACACTCGTCAAAACGAACAAATCGAACTTATTGCTTCTGAGAACATCGTTTCTAAAGCAGTAATGCAAGCTCAAGGCACTTGCCTTACCAACAAATACGCAGAAGGCTACCCAGGTCGTCGTTACTACGGTGGTTGTGAGCACGTAGATACAGTAGAAGCTATTGCGATTGAACGTGCTAAACAGCTATTCAAGTGTGAATACGCGAACGTACAACCTCACTCAGGTGCTCAAGCGAACGGCGCAGTTAAACTTGCCCTACTTCAACCTGGCGACACTATCCTAGGTATGTCTCTTGACGCTGGTGGTCACCTTACGCACGGTGCACGCCCTGCGCTTTCAGGCAAATGGTTCAACGCAGTTCAATACGGCGTAGACCGCGACACTCTTGAAATCGATTACGAAGCGGTACGCGCTCTCGCTATCGAATGCCAACCTAAAATGATTATTGCAGGTGGTAGTGCTATCCCACGCGTTATCGACTTCGCTAAATTCCGCGAAATCGCTGACGAAGTTGGCGCTATCCTTATGGTAGATATGGCACACATCGCGGGTCTTATCGCGACAGGTGCTCACCCTAGCCCACTACCACACGCACACGTTGTTACAACAACAACGCACAAAACACTTCGTGGCCCACGCGGCGGTATGATTCTGACGAACCACGAAGACATCAACAAAAAGATCAACTCTGCAGTGTTCCCTGGCCTACAAGGCGGCCCACTCATGCACGTTATCGCGGCTAAAGCAGTGGCGTTTGGCGAAGCACTTGGCCCAGAATTTAATACTTATATTGATTCAGTGATCGACAACGCAAAAGTTCTTGCTGAAGTGTTGCAAACTCGCGGTTGTGACATTGTGACTGGCGGAACAGACACGCACCTAATGCTGGTTGACCTTCGTCCTAAGGGCTTGAAAGGTAACGTAACTGAAGAGGCATTAGAGCGTGCAGGGATCACATGTAACAAAAATGGTATACCATTCGATTCAGAGAAGCCTATGATTACCTCTGGCATTCGTTTAGGTACGCCAGCTGGAACCAGTCGTGGTTTTGGCACTGAAGAATTCAAACTTATCGGTGAATGGATCGGCGATGTACTTGATGGCTTAGTTGAAAGCCCTGAAGGCAACGCTGAAGTTGAGCAACGTGTTCGCAAGCAAGTTAAAGAGCTTTGCAAGCGCTTCCCTCTTTACCGTTAGACCGTTTTTAAGATTTAAATTAAAACCTCATAAATTTTTGGAGAATAAGCAATGGACAATACACTAAAGTTTGCAGACAGCCACGAGTGGGTAAAAGACAACGGTGACGGTACTGTAACTATCGGTATTTCTGAGCACGCTCAAGAGATGCTAGGTGACGTTGTGTTTGTTGACCTGCCTGACACTGACGACGAAATCGAAGCTGGCGAAAGCTTCTCTCTAGTTGAGTCAGTGAAAGCTGCTTCTGATATCTACGCACCAATCTCTGGCGAAATCGTAGAAATCAACGAAGAATTAGAAGATAGCCCAGAGCTAATCAACGAAGAACCTTATGAAGGTGGCTGGATTGTTAAAGTGAAGATGTCTGATGCGTCTGAACTAGACAACCTTAAAGATGCGGAAGAATACCTAAGCTCTATCGAAGAAGACTAATAGGTAACCTCATTACGATAAAGCTGCTCTTTTGAGCAGCTTAATTTTAGGGGCTAGCTCACGGCTCCAGAGAGAAAGTAGAACATATCATGACTGAATTACTTCAAAGCCAATTACTGAAAGACCTGGGTACTCAAAACGAGTTTGTTGCTCGTCATAACGGCCCAAATAAAGCAGACCAGCAAAAAATGCTTGAAGCGATCAACGCGACTAGCCTAGACGCACTGATCGACGAAACGGTTCCTGCACAAATCCGTCTTGAAAAACCAATGACACTTGCTGCGCCACTAAGCGAAATGGACATGCTGGCCTCTCTTAAAGAGATCGCTAACCTAAACCAAGTGAAACGTACTTTCATTGGCCAAGGCTACTACAACACATTCACTCCAAACGTTGTTCTACGTAACGTTTTAGAGAACCCAGGCTGGTACACAGCTTACACACCATACCAACCAGAGATCTCTCAAGGTCGTCTTGAAGCTCTACTAAATTACCAACAAATGGTAATGGACCTTACAGGTATGGAAATCGCGAACGCGTCTCTTCTTGACGAAGCGACAGCGGCTGGCGAAGCAATGACACTGTGTAAGCGTGCTGGTAAAAGCAAGAGCAAAGTATTCTTCGTTGCTGACGATGTTCACCCTCAAACACTAGAAGTTGTTAAAACTCGTGCTGAGTACATCGGTTTTGAAGTAATGGTTGGCGCTCTTGAAACACTTCCAGAGCAAGACGTATTTGGTGCATTAGTTCAATACCCTGGTACAACGGGCGAAGTTCGTGACCTAACAGACATCATTGCGAAAGCTCAAGCAAACAAAACTCTAGTAACCGTTGCTACTGACCTACTCGCATCTGCTCTACTTAAGCCTGCTGGCGAAATGGGCGCAGACGTAGTAATCGGTTCAGCACAACGTTTCGGCGTTCCTATGGGGTACGGCGGTCCACACGCTGCATTCATGGGTACTCGTGAAAAGCATAAGCGTACAATGCCAGGTCGTGTAATCGGTGTTTCTATCGATACTCACGGTAACCAAGCGCTACGTATGGCAATGCAAACTCGTGAGCAACACATCCGCCGCGAGAAAGCGACATCGAACATCTGTACAGCTCAAGCACTTCTAGCAAACATGGCGTCTTTCTACGCGGTTTACCACGGTGCAGAAGGCCTACGTACTATCGCTCGTCGTACACACCACATGGCAGCTATCCTAGCGGCTGGCCTGACTAAAGAGGGTTACGAGCTAACAAACAACAGCTTCTTCGATACCATCACAATCAACTCTGAAGAGAAGACAGATGCACTGTACGCGAAAGCACAAGCAGCAGACATCAACTTGCGCCTTCTTAAAGGTAAGATCGGTATCAGCTTAGATGAAACAACCACAGTCGACGACGTGAATGCCCTATTCGCTATCTTCGACGTAAAAGAAGACGTTCAAGCGCTATCTTCTGACATTGCATCAAATGAGTTTGCGGCAATTCCAGAAAACTGTCGTCGTGAATCAGAGTTCCTAACTCACCCAGTGTTCAACACGCACCACAGCGAAACGCAAATGATGCGTTACCTAAAACAGCTTGAGAACAAAGACTTCTCACTAACGCACGGCATGATCCCACTGGGCAGCTGTACGATGAAGCTGAACGCTGCTGCTGAGATGATTCCAGTAACATGGCCTGAGTTTGGTTCAATTCACCCATTCGCACCTCTAGAGCAAGCGGCGGGTTACACAGCACTAGCAAAAGATCTTAAAGAGAAGCTATGTGAAATCACCGGTTACGACGATTTCTCACTACAGCCTAACTCTGGAGCATCTGGCGAATACGCAGGTCTAATCGCGATTCAACGCTACCACGCAAGCCGCGGTGAAGGTCACCGTAACGTTTGTCTGATTCCAAGCTCGGCGCACGGTACTAACCCTGCAACAGCATCAATGGTTTCTATGAAGGTAGTGGTTGTTAAGTGTGATGAAGATGGCAACATCGACATGACAGACCTAGCAGCGAAAATCGAGAAGCACAAAGAAAACCTATCAAGCATCATGATCACTTACCCTTCTACGCACGGCGTATACGAAGAGCAAGTGAAAGAAGTGTGTGAACAAGTACACGCAGCGGGCGGTCAGGTTTATCTAGACGGCGCGAACATGAACGCTCAAGTAGGTCTAACTTCACCTGGCTTCATCGGTTCAGACGTATCTCACTTGAACCTACACAAAACATTCTGTATCCCACACGGTGGTGGCGGTCCAGGTATGGGTCCTATCGGTGTTAAATCTCACCTAGCACCTTTCCTACCAGGCCACATCGAAAATGGTGTACAAGGTTCTGACTACGCGGTATCAGCGGCAGATCTAGGTAGTGCTTCAATTCTACCTATCTCTTGGGCTTACATCGCAATGATGGGCGAACCTGGCCTAACAGATGCGACTAAAGTTGCGATTCTGAACGCGAACTACGTGATGGAAAAACTGCGTCCTCACTACCCTGTTCTTTACCGTGGTACTAATGGCCGCGTAGCGCACGAATGTATTATCGATATTCGTCCACTAAAAGAAGAAACAGGCATCAGCGAAGAAGATATTGCTAAGCGTCTAATGGACTTCGGTTTCCACGCGCCTACGATGTCTTTCCCAGTAGCTGGCACGCTAATGGTAGAGCCAACTGAATCAGAAGATTTAGAAGAGCTAGACCGTTTCTGTGAAGCGATGATCGCAATCCGTCACGAAATGGCAGCTGTGAAAGCGGGTGAATGGCCACTAGACAACAACCCTCTAGTGAACGCACCACACACACAAGTTGACCTAGCTGGCGCAGAATGGGATCGCCCTTACTCTCGTGAACTTGGTTGTTTCCCATCTAAAGCAACGAAGAACTCTAAGTACTGGCCTACTGTTAACCGTGTAGACAACGTATACGGCGACCGTAATCTAATCTGTTCTTGCCCAAGCATCGATAACTACGAAGACTAATTCGTAGCGGCTCTATGCAGCAAAAATCGAGTAGGAGGAGG
>NZ_JBFRTN010000110.1:0-14659 GCF_041474095.1 Vibrio sp. 10N.222.54.A3 | reverse complement strand
GTATGACAACGTTCGGCGAATCTGCACCAGCAGGCGAGCTATTCAAGATGTTCGGTTTCACTACTGAAAACGTAGTAAACACCGCGAAAGAGCTTCTTGCTTAATCATTGATTGCTAGCTTAGTGCTAACAATGAAATGAATAAAAAAACCGAGCGCTGAGCTCGGTTTTTTGTCTCTGGGATTTGTTTCTCCTAGACTCATCTCTATAAGCAACAGATCAATCTGTCATGAACAAGCTGAGTTATTCAAGTAATGCCTTTTGGGTAGGATTCAGTTATCATCTGTTGCACGAAATTTTGGTTAGATGTACGGAACTATGCTAAAAGTCGCGATAAATGGATTTGGACGAATAGGGCGTAACGTATTGCGCGCTGTCTATGAAAGTGGCAAAAGCCAACAAATCAAAGTAGTAGCGGTCAATGAGCTTGCTCAGCCTGACGCTATGGCTCACCTATTGCAGTACGACACCAGTCACGGCCGCTTCGGTAAGAAAATCTCTAACGATCAAGAGCACATTTATGTCCATCATGGCATTGGTGCTGAAGACAAGGGTGAGTTTGATACCATTCGTATCTTACATCTTGCTGATATTGAGCTGTTGCCTTGGCGTGACCTTGAGGTGGATATCGTTCTCGATTGTACCGGTGTTTATGGTTGCCGAGATGACGGCCTCGCGCACATTGCTGCAGGGGCGAAAAAGGTACTGTTTTCTCACCCCGGTGCCAATGACCTCGATAACACCATTATCTATGGTGTGAACCACGATACCATCGAAGCGGACCACCAAATCGTTTCCAATGGTTCGTGCACCACCAACTGTATTGTCCCTATCATTAAGGTTCTTGATGACGCCTTTGGTATCGAGTCCGGTACGATTACGACTATTCACTCTTCAATGAATGATCAACAAGTTATCGATGCGTACCACAGCGATTTGCGTCGTACTCGAGCAGCAAGCCAATCGATCATTCCTGTCGATACCAAGTTGCATAAAGGTATTGAAAGAATCTTCCCGAAATTTTCCAACAAATTTGAAGCTATATCTGTGCGTGTGCCGACGGTAAACGTAACAGCGATGGATTTAAGTGTCACAATTAATGCAAATGTGAAAGTTAATGACGTAAATCAAACCATTGTTAATGCATCCCAGTGTACATTACACAATATAGTTGACTATACTGAAGCGCCGCTCGTTTCCATCGACTTTAATCACGATCCCCATAGCGCAATCGTTGATGGTTCACAAACGCGAGTGAGCAACGGCCACTTAGTTAAAATGCTAGTGTGGTGTGATAATGAATGGGGCTTTGCGAACCGAATGCTGGATACGGTTCTTGCAATGCAAGCTTCTGAAGGCAAGAAGTAAGACCTAGAAGCAAATGTGCGGATTATTTATTTTTTAGCTTGAAATAAATACTAAGAGTCCACATATTATTAGTAGTGAAAGAATTACCAGTTGAATAATTTATAGGCTTAGCAGGGTTGCTGAGTTTCCAAAACTTTATATTTATTTAAATTTGAGAGGACAAATCATGTCTGTGATCAAGATGACTGACCTGGAACTTGCAGGTAAACGCGTATTTATCCGTGCTGACCTAAACGTACCAGTAAAAGACGGTAAAGTAACTTCAGATGCACGTATCCTTGCATCTCTACCAACTATCAAACTTTGCCTAGAAGCTGGCGCAAAGGTAATGGTTACTTCTCACCTTGGTCGTCCTACTGAAGGCGAATACAACGAAGAGTTCTCTCTAGCTCCTGTAGTTAACTACCTAAACGACGCACTAGACTGCGAAGTTAAACTAGCTAAAGATTACGTAAACGGCCTAGAGCTAAACGCTGGTGAACTTGTTGTTCTTGAAAACGTTCGTTTCAACAAAGGCGAGAAGAAGAACGAAGAAGCACTTTCTAAGCAATACGCTGCACTATGTGACATCTTTGTAATGGATGCATTCGGTACAGCTCACCGTGCTCAAGCTTCTACACACGGCGTTGGTACTTACGCTCCTGTAGCATGTGCTGGCCCTCTTCTAGCTGCTGAGCTTGAAGCGCTTGGTAAAGCAATGGACAACCCAGCTCGCCCACTAGTGGCTATCGTTGGTGGTTCTAAAGTTTCTACTAAACTAACCGTTCTAGAATCTCTTTCTAAAATTGCTGACCAGCTTGTTGTTGGTGGTGGTATCGCGAACACATTCATCGCTGCTGAAGGCCACAACGTAGGTAAGTCTCTATACGAAGCTGACCTAGTTGAAACGGCTCAAAAGCTAATGAAAGAGTGTGCTATCCCAGTAGCAACTGACGTTGCATGTGCTAAAGCATTCGACGAAAACGCAGAAGCTGAAATCAAGCACGTTTCTGAAGTTCAAGACGACGACATGATCTTCGACCTTGGTCCAGATTCAACTGCGGCACTAGCTGAAATCATCGGCAACGCGAAAACAATCCTTTGGAACGGCCCTGTAGGCGTATTCGAATTCAAGAACTTCGAAGCGGGTACAGCTGGTATCTCTAAAGCAATCGCTGAGTCTGCAGGTTTCTCTGTAGCAGGTGGTGGTGACACGCTAGCAGCTATCGATAAGTTCGGTATCAAAGCTGACGTTTCTTACATCTCTACTGGCGGTGGCGCTTTCCTTGAATTCGTTGAAGGTAAAGTACTTCCTGCAGTAGCAATGCTTGAAGAGCGTGCTAAAGCATAATTGATTTAGAAAGGCGAGATGTGAATCTCGCCTTTTAACGTTTGCTGCATATCACACTTTTTTGCTAGAATGGCATAAGTTGTGAGCAAACGATTGCAAGTTTTTAAACTTAAGTTTTTTAATCTTAAAACGATAGAATAAATAGGACTATTTCCATGTCTAAGATCTTCGATTTTGTAAAACCTGGTGTGATTTCTGGCGATGACGTACAGAAAGTATTTGAAGTAGCAAAAGAAAACAAATTTGCTCTTCCTGCTGTAAACGTTGTTGGTACTGACTCTGTAAACGCAGTACTAGAAGCAGCTGCTAAAGTTAAAGCTCCAGTAGTTGTTCAGTTCTCTAACGGCGGCGCTGCATTCTTCGCAGGTAAAGGCGTTAAACTTGAAGGTCAAGGCGCACAAGTTCTTGGCGCTGTAGCTGGTGCAAAATACGTACACGCTGTAGCTGAAGCTTACGGTGTTCCAGTTATCCTGCACACTGACCACGCTGCTAAGAAACTTCTTCCATGGATCGACGGTCTACTAGACGCTGGTGAAGAGTTCTTCGCACAAACTGGTAAGCCTCTATTCTCTTCTCACATGCTAGACCTTTCTGAAGAGTCTCTAGAAGAGAACATCGAAACATGTGCTAAGTACCTAGAGCGCATGGCTAAAATGAACATGACAATCGAGATCGAACTTGGTTGTACTGGTGGTGAAGAAGACGGCGTTGATAACTCTGATATGGACGCATCTGAGCTTTACACTTCTCCAGAAGACGTAGCATACGCTTACGAGAAACTAATGGCTGTTAGCCCACGTTTCACTATCGCTGCATCTTTCGGTAACGTACACGGTGTTTACCAAGCTGGTAACGTTGTACTTACTCCAACTATCCTACGTGACTCTCAAGCATACTGTGCAGAGAAGTTCGGTATCGCACCTAACGCTCTAAACTTCGTATTCCACGGTGGTTCTGGTTCTTCTGAAGCAGAAATCCAAGAGTCTATCGGCTACGGTGTTATCAAAATGAACATCGATACTGATACACAGTGGGCAACTTGGGACGGTATCCGTCAGTACTCTGCTGACAACTTCGATTTCCTACAAGGTCAAATCGGCAACCCAACTGGCGAAGCTGCTCCAAACAAGAAGTACTACGATCCACGCGTATGGCTACGTGCTGGTCAAGCTTCAATGGTTGCTCGTCTAGAGAAAGCATTTGCTGACCTTAACGCTGTAGACGTACTATAATTCTTTGAATTAAGTACTCTTTAAGTTTTAAAAACCCGCTCATTGAGCGGGTTTTTTTATATCTGATAAAAACTTGTACTAAATATGTGAAAAACCTAGCGTGCGGTGAATAAATTTCGTAGTCTTTTAGTTATCGGTATTTGTGTTTATCGGTAAGTTTTAATAATTCAAAAGCTTACATAAATATGACTTTGCAATCTGTCAAAGATAGGATATCGTGCCGAAAAACTGAACTTGGTTCAGTTTATAAAAAGGACTTGGCTTTAATTTACTTTTAACACAATGACTTAACGGTAATTACACTGTTTATTATATTGCAGAGTAAATGAGGCTTAAGGCAGTTTAGCCCATAGCATATTATATAGAGGATGCACATTATGGCTGATAGTTCGACAGCGATTGAGACTCCACTTGTGGATGGTTTGTCTCAAGCAGAGCAGTGGTTAACAAATAATTCAGATTTATTTATCCAATATGGCGTAAATATCATTTCAGCACTGATAATTCTATTTATTGGTAACCTTATTGTTAAAGCAGTAGCGAATAGCGTGTCTAAGGTTCTTCAGAAGAAGAAAATGGACCGAGCAGTTGTGGAGTTCGTCCATGGTTTAGTTCGTTACTTGTTGTTTGTGATTGTTTTAATTGCTGCACTTGGTCGTTTAGGTGTTCAAACGGCATCTGTAGTTGCTGTTATTGGTGCGGCTGGTTTAGCCGTTGGTCTTGCACTACAAGGCTCACTATCTAACTTTGCTGCTGGTGTACTTATCGTTGCATTCCGTCCATTTAAGTCTGGTGACTATGTGGAAATTGGTGGTGTGGCAGGTTCAGTTGATTCTATTCAAATCTTCCAGACGGTTCTAACAACGCCAGACAACAAAATGGTTGTAGTACCTAACGGTAGCGTTATCGGCAGCCCAATCACAAACTATTCTCGTCATGCGACGCGCCGTATTGATCTAATGATTGGTGTTTCTTACAACGCTGATCTTCAGAAGACAAAAGCGCTACTGACTAAGATCTGTGAATCTGATGAGCGTGTACTGAAAGAACCTGGCGTTCAAGTTGGTGTTCATACGCTTGCTGATTCTTCAGTTAACTTCGTTGTTCGTCCATGGGTTAGCACTGCTGACTACTGGAATGTTTATTTCGACCTGATGCAAGCAATCAAAGAAGGCTTGGATAACGAGGGTATCGAAATTCCATTCCCGCAAATGGATGTACACATGAATAAAGTAGAAGCTTAATTCCTAGTTAGTTTTTATAACTATAAGCTTTTATAAGGAAAGGCGGATAACTTAGGTTATCCGCCTTTTTTGTTGGTTTCATGAAGCTAAATAGATTTACCAGTATTGCTCAATAAGTCCATCGGTAAGCACCGTTGCTATGGCGAACATCATGGTTGCGACTGCGATATCAATGCCTTTCTTAACCTTAGGTTTAGATAGCGTCGGGCCTAGTTTTGCAGCGCCTAATGACAAAGAATAGAACCAGACGAACGAAGCCAATATAGTCCCCATAGCAAATGCAATTCTGTCGTTGCCTTCAAATTGCCCACCAATGGATCCAAGAATTACCACGGTATCCAAATAGAGATGTGGGTTTAATACTGTTACTGCCAATGCCCCTAAAATAACGGTGCGCTTGCCACGCGCTAATATCTCACCTTTCGACTCATCACTGGTGCGTACTTTGAATGCACTGCGTAGTGAGAGCAAACCATACACAGTCAGAAAAGCGATGCCACCTAGTGTCACTGAGGTAAGCAGTAATTCATTTTGCGACAAGATCGCTCCGCCGCCAAAAATGCCTAATGAGATAAACAGAGTATCGAGCAGGCTACAAATCGTTGCTGTCGTTAAATGATGATTGCGTTTTATCCCTTGATTTAGGACGTACGCATTCTGAGCGCCAATAGGGATAATCATACTTGCCCCTAGACCAAAACCTTGTAATAAAACCCAAAAACTCATTTTAACCTCCACTTATTTAACGATATTTACGTGCTATATGGCGAAGATACTCTGACCCTTTAAATAAGTATAATTAATGATTTTAATCCATTATTAGAGTTGCTAATGTGGTGATGAGTTAGCTTAAAAAGGAAGCAAATTGATGCGCGGATTGGATTATAAATGGATTGAAGCACTGGATGCTGTAGTAAAACAACGTAGCTTCGAAAGGGCTGCTGAGCAGTTATATATCTCCCAGTCGGCGGTATCTCAACGCATCAAACAGCTGGAAAGGTGGTTGGCTCAGCCAGCCTTGGTGAGAGAAAGCCCGCCTAGGCCAACGCCTGCGGGTAAAAAACTACTGGGCTTATATCGCCGTGTTCGTTTGTTAGAGCACGAGCTTGTGCCTGAGTTGATGAATGAAGAGGGTAATCAACCACTATCGATATCCATAGCCACCAACGCTGATAGTTTGGCGACATGGTTGCTACCAGCTTTGTCGGATGTGATTAAATCTCGCCAAGTCGAGTTGAACCTCGCGATTCATGGTGAGTCGAGAACCATTGAAAAGATTAAAAGTGGCGAGGTGGCCGGTGCAATCAGTTTGGAGTCTCAAGCGATTCCTGGCTGCAGTGCTGACTATCTCGGTAGGATGGATTATGTGTGCGTGGCTAGCCCTGACTTTCATCAGCGTTACTTTGCAGAGGGCGTAAACTACGCCACCTTAAGCAAAGCACCTGCGGTTTCCTATGATCAATACGATGATCTGCATAAGAAGTTTCTGCATGATCATTTTAACGTCCCGAGAGACAGTGTGATCAATCATACAGTCGGCAGTTCAGAAGCATTTGTGCGCTTGGCATTATCGGGTGTAGCCTATTGCTTGATCCCCCGATTACAGATTATCGATGAGCTCGAGTCTGGTGCTCTGATTGATATTACCCCTGGCTTTCTGCTCTCTTATCGCATCTATTGGCACCATTGGCAGCTTGAGAGCGGAGTATTAAAAGAGGTATCCCAAGCAATATTGAGTTTTGCTCACAATCACTTACCTCAGTAAACTGTTGGTTTTTTCAGCGTCAAAGTTCTGTTAGAAGTGTGTGCTCTGGATTGGCTAAACGATAAATTGCTCTATGATGAAAGGACATTTGTTTAGCATAGGTTATACCTAATGAAGCTTGTACCAAAGATGTTAGCAACGTCTCTTACTCTTACTCTTACTGCGGCGTTGAGTGCTGTGAGTTTTCCATCATTGGCTGACTCTCCATCCTTTCCTCATATTTCAACGACAGGCTATGGTGAAGTGATCGCTACACCTGATATGGCGACATTCTCTGTGAGAGTCGTGGAATCGACGATGACTGCTGAACAGGCTAAAAATACCGTTGATAAAGTCGTGACAGGCTTTCTAAACAAGCTGCATCAAGCTGGTGTTGATGAGGCGAGTGTACACAGCTCTAACCTGTATTTATCTCCTCAATATCATTACCCGAAAGATGGCAAACCGGAACTGGTTGGCTACCGCGCCTCACGTAATGTGACCGTTCAAGTGACTGAGCTAGCTAATCTTAATGAGTACATGGATATTGCGATTGGAGAAGGCATTAATCAGATCGACAACATCCAACTGCAAGTTCGCGACCAAGCTAAGTATCAAGAGCAAGCGCGCTTAGAAGCCATTAAAGATGCGACATCAAAAGCTAAATCATTGGCGAGTGGTTTTGAGCGCGAGTTAGGTGATGTATGGCGCGTGGATTACAACGCTCAATCTTCTCAGCCAGTACTCATGCGTTCAATGGCGATGGATGCAAGAACAGAATCGAACTCTTATGAAGACTCAACGATCACCATTCGTGATCGCGTGAATGTGATCTACCAGATCGAAGAGTAATGACAGTGCTATAGAAGGTTTTGGATCATGACGACCTAATTACCTACGATAGGCCAAATGCTAAAAAGGCTCTCATGATGAGAGCCTTTTTTATGCATTTTGAGTGCGATGATTAGTGAAGAAGACGAGCACGGATTGTGCCTTCGATCTCTTTCAGTTTAAGCAGTGCTTCTTCAGAGCGATCGGCTTCTACATCGATAACGACATAACCCATATCAGCCGCAGTCTGTAGGTATTGACCCGCGATGTTGATCCCTTCCTCAGCGAAGATGGTGTTGATCTGAGTTAGGATGCCTGGGCGGTTTTCGTGAATGTGTAATAAACGAGACGTTCCAGTATGCAGTGGTAGTGATACCTCAGGGAAGTTAACACTTGATAGCGTAGAGCCGTTATCAGAGTATTTCGCTAGCTTACCAGCAACTTCAACACCAATGTTCTCTTGTGCTTCTTGAGTTGAACCACCCACGTGAGGCGTTAGGATCACGTTATCGAACTGCATTAATGGAGACTCAAACGGGTCTGCATTGGTTTTTGGTTCTGTTGGGAAAACATCAATAGCCGCACCTGCAAGGTGTCCAGACTCCAGAGCGCTACACAGAGCAGGAATATCGACTACCGTGCCACGAGCTGCGTTGATAAAGATAGAACCAGGCTTCATGCGCTCGAACTCTTCTTTACCCATCATGTCTTTTGTTTCGTTGGTTTCAGGTACATGCAAAGAGATTACGTCACACTTGTTCAGTAATTCCGTCATGGTATGAACTTGCGTTGCGTTACCCAGAGACAGTTTGTTTTCAATGTCGTAGAAGTAAACACGCATGCCAAGGTTTTCAGCAATAATACCCAGTTGAGTACCGATGTGACCGTAGCCAATAATACCTAAACGCTTACCACGGGCTTCGTAAGAGTTGTCGGCACTCTTTTTCCAGATGCCACGGTGTGCAAGCGCGTTCTTTTCTGGAATGCCACGTAGTAGCAATAGAACCTGACCAAGAACGAGCTCAGCAACGCTTCGAGTGTTTGAGAACGGTGCGTTGAACACAGGGATACCGCGTTTTGCTGCTGCTTGAAGGTTGACTTGGTTAGTACCAATACAGAAACAACCGACGGCAACCAGCTTTTCAGCTGCATCAATAACTTCTTGGGAGATATTAGTGCGAGAACGAATACCAATGAAATGAGCATCTTTTACTGCTTCAAGAAGTTCATCTTCCGGTAGCGAGCCTTTGTGGTACTCAATGTTTGTGTAACCAGCGGCTTGCAGTACTTCTACAGAAGAAGGGTGAAGACCTTCTAGAAGTAGAATTTTAATTTTTTCTTTTTCCAGTGAAACTTTGGCCATTGTTCTCGTCCTTAAAATGGAAAGGTTGGGCAAATGCGGCGCACGTGCTACAAAATGGCTGAAAGGGGAACAAATTAACCACTTTGTTAGGAGACAAACGTTTTCCCTGTGCGTCTTCTGAACAATAAAGTAACAAAAAAAAAATGTTTTGGGTAAGAAAATTACGGAATAAGACATAATTTTACAGCAATAAAGCAAAAAAAACGGCGCCCTAGGGCACCGTATGTAATGAAGTAACAGAAAAACTCAATCTTCTATTATTTATTCTTCGATTTTTGCACCTTCAGGCGTGCCGGTGATAACCACATCAGCACCACGGTGAGCGAACAGACCAACCGTCACCACACCAGCTATACCATTGATGATATCTTCTAGTTGTTTCGGGTTTTCGATCGCCATGCCGTACACATCTAGGATCACGTTGCCGTTATCGGTTGTGCAGCCTTCGCGGTAAACTGGGTCACCACCAAGCTTAACCAACTCACGTGCCACGTATGAACGTGCCATTGGGATTACTTCAACAGGCAGTGGGAATTTACCCAACACATCAACTGCTTTAGTACCGTCAACAATACACACAAACTTATCAGAGATAGCCGCTACGATTTTTTCACGAGTCAAAGCAGCGCCGCCGCCTTTGATCATATCGCGAGTTGGGTTGATTTCATCTGCGCCATCAACATAGATGTCTAGCTTAGCGACATCGTTACACTCATACACTTTGATCTCTAGCTCTTCTAGTCGCTGCGTTGAAGCAACAGAGCTTGAAACCGCACCTTTGATTTTGTCTTTCATTGTGCCTAGTGCGTCGATGAAGTGATTTACTGTAGAGCCAGTACCTACACCTACAATGCTGCCTTCTTCAACATATTGAAGTGCTGCCCAGCCAGCTGCTTTTTTCATTTCATCTTGAGTCATGCCATTCTCCTGAATAAGGTCTTGCGCTTTGAATTAATCGTTCGCGTATTGAAGTTAACGTTTATATATCGAGGTTAACGTTTGCGGCGCGATTATAGCGCTTTAATGGTTGTTTTCCCATTGCCAAGTTTTACTCGGAGTCACGATTTTAGGTAACGGAATGTCCCATTCTTCAATCGGTAGCGTATCAACATGTTGGCAATCATGAGCCAAACCAATAGGAGCTGCACCTTCGCCCGTCTCGAACCACTTTGCCAAGGTGCGATCGTAATATCCGCCGCCCATACCTAAACGATGGCCATGGGAGTCAAAGCCGACAAGGGGCGTAAGAATAAGGTCGAGTTGCTGACAAGGTTTAACCAGCATTTGATTGAGCTGAGGTTCGACAATACCGTACTTATTCAAGACCGTCGGTGTGGTTGGCGAGTAGTGTAAAAACAGCAGGTGCCCGGCAGAGAAGGGGTGCAATACTGGTAAATAAGTTTGCTTACCTTGCGCCCATAACCATTCGATTAAAGGCTGAGTATCGAGTTCGCCATCGATAGAGATATAGAGGGCAATATGCTGAGCAGACTGAATTTCATCAAGCTGCATGCACTGCTTAACTAAGTCGATACCGGATTGAGTTTGTTGGTCGCCAGATAAGGCATTGCGTTTGATACGGATCTGTTTGCGAAATTCGCTGCGTGTGAGCGTCTTCATAAGAAGGGATACCCCAAAGTGCCGTTGAGAATAGATGGCCCTTGAACCAGCGAGTTCAAGGCGGATCAGCAATGATTACCGTAGGCTTCTCGGTCGGGCCGAGCATGCTCAATAGCACTCAAGTACTAACCCTTAGGGATTGCTTATCGGCTCGGGGACGTGAATCCTCTGACAAACACTCCAGGGTAAATTTTGTGTACGCTATTGCTGTCCGTGCTTAACTTTACTGAGGACATCTGAAAGTGATGTCGTGAGCTGTTCCATTCGCTCGGTCAGTGCGTTTTGTTCATCATTTGCTTCAAACTTCTTGGTTTGTAATTCGTAGCAAATATTCAGAGCTGCGATAGTCAGCAGCTTCACTTCATTGGTTACCTTAGTACGTTCAGCCATCTCTTTCAATCGATTATCAAGATCGGCCGCCGCTGCAATCAATGACTCTTCTTGCCCTGGTGGACAATTCACTCGAGTCAGTTTTCCTAATATTTCAACGTCTACCGCTTGATTACTCATGATGGATGAACTCTTTAACGCGCTATTTTAAGGCTGTTGCCCTTCGCCATTTTTTGAGAAAGAAAAAGTGCAAGTACCGATGAGGAAGCAATCTCCTCTGAGGGAGAAACTATAGGTAAACCGCTATTAAGATTCAAGCTTTTCAGAGTGACTGTTTGTAAATGAGAGCTTGAGCACACAGTAATTCAGCAAATTGAACAATTGGTAGTCAGTCATCCTTCAATTGCTGGGGATCGATGCTTACCAGAATTGGGGTGAAGTGGTACGATTATACTATCGATATAAAGAATAACTGAGCGAGCTATCTGATGAGCGAAACTACTTTACCTGACTACCTAACGGTTGCGACTGAACTTCAATCGGCAAGTCTAGCCGTAACCCCTGCTGAGATGCACGGTTTATTAACGGGTATGTTAAGCGGAGGCTTAAGCCTTGCAGATAAAAGCTGGCAACCACTGATCTTCGATTACACCAATGAAGGCATGGGTTGGCCAGATCGCGCATTAACGCTAGCGGAAGCGACACTGAAAGTAACGACCAGTGAAATCACAGGTTCGGGTATGGAATTGTCTATGTTGCTGCCTGACGAAGACGCAAGCGCAAGCCTATTTGACTTGGCTGATGGTGTGTCTGATTGGATTAACCATTTCATTACTGGTCTAGGCTTGGTTGGCGCTCAATTGAACAAAGCGTCTGACAGTACAAAAGAAGCATTAGCTGATCTAGAAGAGATGGCTAAGCTAGGCATTGACGAAGAAGATGATCTGGAAGAGCAAGCGCAGCTTCTAGAGCACGTTATTGAGCATGTAAAAGCGTGTGCACTAACGATTCATGCTGAATTTGGTGCTCGCCCATCTGAAGATGCGGCGCCTACCATTCATTAATTCGTTGGCCGGTTTGAGGTTATGATGGCTCAGTATGATGTTGTAATTGCTGGTGGCGCAATGGCAGGGGCAACCTTAGCCCTTGCTTTGAATCACCTAAGCCAAGGTTCACTGTCGATTGCGGTAGTGGAGCCTTATCAGGTTGATCATCAAGCTCACCCTGGGTTTGATTCTCGTTCGATTGCTTTGTCCTATGGCACGGTGCAGATCCTGGATTCTTTGCGCTTATGGCAATCTATCGCTCCGGTCGCGACCCCGATTAAAGATATCCATGTTTCGGATCGCGGGCATGCCGGAATGACAGACATCTACAGTGAAGAGCTTGCTGTAGATGCGCTTGGCTACGTGGTCGAGTTAGCAGATGTGGGTCGAATCTATCAGCAGAAACTTGAATCAGAAGCGGCAATTACCATGCTTTGTCCTGAGTCTGTTAGTAAAGTTGAACGTGAAGAAGCGTTGACGACGATTGAACTGACAAGTGGGCAAACAGTAACCACTAAGTTACTGGTTGCTGCTGACGGTGCAATCTCAACCTGTTGCCAACAGCTCAATATCTCATTGAGTGAGCACGACTTTGAGCAAGTCGCTGTGATTGCCAATATTGTGGCGAGTGAACCTCACCAAGGTCGCGCATTTGAGCGTTTTACCCATCATGGGCCAGTTGCTCTATTACCGATGAGTGACAACCGTTTATCGTTGGTTTGGTGTTTAACACCAGAGCAAGCACAAAAAGTGATGACGCTAAACGACAATGAATTTCTTGAGCAATTGCAGAATGACTTTGGCTGGCGACTTGGCCGATTAGAGAAGGTCGGCAAGCGCGCGAGTTACCCTCTGATTCTTCGTCACCGACAGCAAAATATCTCTCATCGATTTGCCATTGTTGGTAATGCTGCTCAAACGCTTCACCCAATTGCGGGGCAAGGCTTTAACCTAGGCATCCGAGATGTGGCTTCCTTGGCAGAAGAGTTGTGTACCCAGTTAGATGATGTAGGTCGTTACCGTGGTCTTGTTAACTTTAGAAAGCGTAGAGAACAAGACCGAGACGCAATGATCACGTTGACTTCAAGCCTAGTTCACCTGTTCTCAAACGATTATATGACCGCTCGCATTGGGCGTAATCTTGGGTTAGCCGTAATAGATAACCTTCCACCACTTAAAGGTCCACTTTTGCGTCATACGCTTGGCCTAGTAGAAAGATAAGGTAATAAATAATGATGCAAAGTGTTGATATCGCGATTGTTGGTGGTGGCATGGTTGGCCTAGCGCTTGCTGCTGCCCTAAAAGACAGTGACCTAAGAATCGCTGTCATTGAAGGCAGAGCGCCTAGTGAAGGGCTGAGTGAGCTGCCTGATGTGCGTGTATCCGCGTTGAGTCGTTCTAGTGAAGTGATTCTTCGTAACCTAGGTGCATGGCAAGGTATCGAACAAAGACGCGCTGCACCGTATCAAGCGATGGAAGTGTGGGAACAAGACAGTTTCGCTCGTATTGAGTTTGACTCGACACGCTTGGCTCAGCCTAATCTTGGTCATATCGTTGAAAACCGTGTGATTCAATTAGCGCTGCTTGATCAGGTTAAGAAACAAGACAACGTCAGCCTGTATATGCCCGCAACGTGTAAAACGATGGCGATTGGTGAAAGTGAAGCTTGGTTAACATTGGACAATGGTCAAGCACTGACAGCTAAGTTAGTTGTTGGAGCAGACGGCGCAAACTCTTGGGTTCGTAAGCAGCAAGATATCCCATTAACACATTGGGATTACGGACACAGTGCGATTGTCGCGAACATCAAAACCACAGAGCCGCACCACAGCGTTGCTCGTCAAATCTTCACGCCTCAAGGCCCATTGGCATTCCTACCAATGCAACCAAGCAACATGAGCTCGATTGTTTGGTCTACGGAACCAAATCGTGCCGAGAAGCTGGTATCCATGTCGGATGTTGATTTTAATAAGCAGCTAACGGCAGAGTTCGACTCGAAGCTTGGATTGTGCGAAGTGGTTGGTGACCGTTTTGCTTTCCCACTGCGCATGCGTTATGCGCGTGACTTTGCGGTAGAGCGTGTGGCTTTGGTTGGTGATGCTGCTCATACCATTCACCCATTAGCAGGGCAGGGTGTGAACCTTGGCTTATTAGACGCAGCAAGCTTAGCGCAAGAGCTGTTAAAGCTATGGTCTGCGGGTGAGGATATTGGCACCAAGCGTAATCTTCGCGGCTATGAGCGCTGGAGAAAAGCAGAGGCGGCGAAAATGATTGCTTCAATGCAGGGCTTCAAAGATCTGTTTGAAGGCGATAACCCAGCTAAGAAGCTGATTCGTGGTATTGGTATGAAGCTAGCGGGCCAATTACCGGGTGCGAAAGATGAGATCATGAAGCGCGCACTGGGTTTGTCTGGCAATCTTCCTGACTTAGCTAAGCGTCCAGTGACTCATCGATAATGACATAGTGTTCTGGTGGTTTATCGAATCATCATTGATACGAAAATTGGTACGAAAAAAGGGTTGGCATAATGCCAACCCTTTTTGTTTGTGCGC
>NZ_JBFRTN010000109.1:0-86910 GCF_041474095.1 Vibrio sp. 10N.222.54.A3 | reverse complement strand
CTTAAGTGAACGGCATTACCTAATGATTAGGGGCTTTGAACAAATATCATTGAGTCGCTTTCGAGCTTATAGCTAAGCTATCAAGATTATAATTCGGCTATCAAAGTTATTGCTCAGTTTCTTCGATAAGCTCTTGCACCGGAGATGCTGGTTTGTTTTGAGCAAAACCGCGCAGGCCAACAACATGTACGTGTTCGTGGTCTTTGAAGACCTTACGAACCAGTTTGTAGGTTGTACCTTTCTCTGGGCTAATGTTTTCAGGTGCTGCAATCAGAAGTTGCATACCCAAACGGTCACACAGTTCAAACAGCGTAGAGATCGACTTAGAATCCAAACGTGCTGCTTCATCAAGGAACAACAAACGACATGGAACGATGTCTTTACTGCGAAGTCGACGAGATTCCTCTTCCCAGCTCTGAATAACCATCAATAGGATTGACTGACCCGTACCGATCGCCTCACCCGTAGACAATGCGCCCGATTCAGCTTGTAACCAACCATCTGAACCACGGTTAACTTCAACACTCAGCTCTAGGTAGTTACGGTAATCCAGTAGCTCTTCACCTAGAACTTGTGGAGAACGTTGACCCATATCGATATGTGGGTTAACACGTTGGAACAACTTCGCCATCGCTTCTGAGAAGGTAAAGCGTGTTGATTCAAACAAGTCTTTGTGTTGCTCTTGCTGAGTCGCTAGCCCTGATAGCAAGATCTCGTGGCTTTCACGAATCTTAACGTTCAGACGTACGCCTTTAACCTGACCAAAGTAAATGTTAGACAAACCTTGGTTCAGCATTCGAATACGGTTCTGCTCGCGCTGAATCGTTTTCTTGATGATGCTTGCTACGGACTCAGAGCTGATTGCCAGGCGATTTTCACGCTGCGTCAACTCTTCTGTTAGTCGAGCTAGCTCCACTTCCATCTCTTCGATTGCTTCAACCGGATCATCCGTGTGAATAATATCTTGGCGAATACGCTCACGAAGGTGTTGGTAAACCGCAATGTAGAACAGAACTTTACGCTCTGGATGCGCGTTGTCTTCAGATAAACGCAGCGAATCACGCAGGTCGTCATTGTCGGCTACCGCCAGACGTAGCGCACCCAGTGATTTATCCGACATAGAGCGAAGCTCGCCTGCCGTTAGATAAGCCAGTTCACGTTTATGCAGACGACGTTCAACATCATTCTCACGCGCTAAACGAAGTACTGAACACCAACCCGCTTTCGCTGCAACAACGAAAGTACGAAGCTCGGTGTACTCTTTTTGAACTTTCTTAAGACGCTTAGCCAGTGCTTTCATCTCAAGTTCAGTTGACGTAATCGTACGCTCGTATTCACTCTTACGGCTGCGAGATGTGTGCAGACGCTCTTGAAGCTCGTCACGACGACGTACAGCACGCTCTTCAGCGCCTTCGTCAGCGTTTACGCCGAACTCTTGTAGCTCTTGTTTGAACTCTTGAACCGTTTCTTGCTTCGCTTGATGTGAGCTCTTCAGTGCCGCCAATACTTGGTTGTATTGGTTCATCTGTTCGCGAGCTTGCTTCAAGCCATCGCGGCCTTTGGTTCTTGCTTGTTCAGCTTGAACCAACTTCGCTTTCAGTTGCTCGCTCAGTTCACTGCTCTTATTAAGCAAATCAACAGAATCCGCGTAAGCAAAGTAATGACGACGCTCAATCAGATCAGACAGTGCGAACACTTTGCCTTTTAGCGTTTGTAGCGCGTTGTCTGCTTGACGGTACTCTGCTTCCAAAGCTTCGAATTGCTCTGGGTCAGCGTCTAGTGCAGATACGAACTGTTCTAGAGAAGTAAGCGCCTTGCCGTGCGTATTCAAGTAAGATTTCGCTTCACTTAAACGCTCTAGTTGCGCTTCTAATTCAGCTAAACGCTCAGCCAATGTTTCGTCTTCTAAAATACGAACCATTGGTGCTAATTTATCTAGCGCACCAAGTGCCTGCTTGCTTTGTAGAAGCTGACTGCGTTGCTGCTGCTCTTTAGAGATAAGCTCAGCCAGAGAACGAACAATTTGATTACGCTTATCACGAATCGCAGCAAGTGCTTGCTCTGGGTCTGCGTTAAACGCAACGTGCAGGTGCTTCGCAACAAAGCTGTTGAATGCTTGGTATAGGCGATTCAGTTTTTGAGAGTCAAACGCTGCCTTCGCGTGGTTTTCAACCACAACGTCACGCTCTTCGCGCAATTTCTCTAGACGTTGTTCACGAGCCGCACGGCCAAACAGTGGGATCTCAGGGAAACGAGAGTAACGCATTTGGCGATCGTTCAGCTGAACACACACTGCGCCTTCAAGCTCATCGGCATTGAATGAACTGTCATCAAACGCGTCGACATCGCCTTCTAGGATGTAAAGGTCTTCTGGACAATCATCAAGATCCACCAGCTTCTCTTTAATACCATCAAGATCAGAAACCACAATTGCGTGACGAGCCGGGCCGTACATCGCACTGAAGTACGGCGCATCACCAATAGTGATATCATCGTAGATCTCAGAAAGCAGCACGCCACCAAGCGTATCCGCTAGGCCTTTGAGGCGAGGATCGTTAGAACCACCTGGAGACGCTAAACGCTCAATTTCGTGCTCAAGTTCAGCTCGGCGCGTAGCCAACTGATCTTTTGCTACCGCTTGAGATTTCTCATCTTCAAGCACTTGTTGCATTTGAGTCATCACCGCTTGGCTATCTTCTAGCTCAGCGTCGGTTTGATCTCTTAATGCTTCAAGCGCATCGTTTGCCGTGATCCATGCTGGAGCAATAGACTCAAGTTTTTGAATCTCTTGATCGTGGTTTTGTTGTACACGACGTTGCTCACTCTTCGCTTCACGCAGCTCTTCTTGAGCGTACTCAAGAGACTCGATCTGCATAGCATGACGTTCACGTTCTTCATCGAAAACCGCTTCGTCAGTCAGTGAGATGTTGTGTTGCTTTTGGTATTCAGTCGCTAGCTCTTTTGCTTGACGCTGCTGAGCCACATCACGAGCCATATCGCGGTGCTGAGCACGCCACTGCTGTTCATTTTCAACAACGTGTTTTGCGTTACGGCCTTTTTCTAAAGCTTGCTTAGCGCTTTGAGACGCTTCTTTACGCTCAACGTCACCCACAATACTTTTAACAAGAGCGAGCGCTTTGTCGAACTGCGCAGAAGCAGCAGAAGACATGTCTAGTTTATGTTTAGTAGACAGCAGCGTTTGAGTGCTTGATTCTTCTTGTGCTTTTAGCTCAGAAACCAGAGTTAGTGCGCTTTCTGCCGTAATAGACTCATCACCAAGTAGCTGCTTAGTTTTCTCTAATGCTTGAACCGCTTGCTGGTATTGAAGTGCACGAGTCTGCTGAACATCCAATGCTTGTTGGTAGTCAGCAAGCTGAGTTTTCAGGCTATCCACTTCTTCTTCAGTGATGGTTGCCTGCTCTTCAGCAAGAAGTACTCGCTCTTGAGCTTCTTCAACCACCATCATTTGCTCTTCTAGACGCTCGTTAAGCTCTTCTAGATCTTCGCTGTAGCGGGCAATTTTCTCTTGCTGACGAAGTGCAGTTTGAACTAATTGCAGATGATCCGAAGCCGCTTGGTAATCTTGCTCTAGTGCTGATTCTTGATCGACAAGTAACTCTAGTTCTTCTTGAACGCGGTTCAACAAGTTGTTTTGATCAAGCAAGGTTTCACGAGAACCAAACAGCTCACCACGGAACTTCATGGTTTGATCAAGCTTGTTGCGACGATCGTTAGCATGGCGCATGTAATCTGCTGCCACGTAGTTCGTAGATTCAGTGATCAAGTGCTTAAACAAATCACGATCCGACTGAGTCGTTTTGATCGCTTCTAGCGTCATACGGTTTTCGCGTAGTGCTGATTCCATGTCTTGGAACGCTTTCTTCACACCACCATTTTGCGGTAACAGGTAATCACGCAGAGAACGCGTAATCGCACTTGAGATACCACCGTAAAGTGATGCTTCAATTAGGCGGTAGAACTTAGAACGGTCGCTGCTGTTACGTAGTTTCTTCGGTACCACACCGTATTCAAACATTTGCGAGTGGTAATCAACAATCGAAGAGAAGGCCTTAAAATGCGTGCCTTCGTATTGTGCAACCGCCGCTTTCACGTCGTTCAACTGACATACGCGAGCGTGGCTGTCTGAAACGTTCTGAATCAACACATCCGTTGGTTTCACATGGCTTGGAAGGCCTTGGATAACGAACGGTTTAATGTCGACTTTCTTATCACGACCCGCGACTTGCTGCAGTTTTACTGCAAACAATAGACGCTGATTACGAGAGTTCACAACATCTAGTGCGGCATAACATGCGCCTGGCTGAAGCTTACCGTAAAGGCCTTTATCACGAGATGACTGTGAGCTACCCGCTTCCGTTGTGTTACGGAAATGCAGAAGGCTTTGGTCAGGGATCAGTGCTGTGATGAATGCCGCCATTGTGGTCGACTTACCCGCACCGTTACCGCCAGAAAGCGTTGTAACCAATCCATCAATATCAAAAGTACGCGCAAAGAAGCCGTTCCAGTTGACCATGGTTAATGATTGATACTTACCTCTTTCAATCATGCTTCACCTTCTACTTTTGTTTGTTCGCCATCGTTTGACTCAAGGTCAAAGTCAGCTTGATCGTTAAAAATGTCTTGTTGACCGTTTTCGTTTACGTCTGCAACTACTTCTGATACAGCTTCCGCTTGTTCTTCATTCAACAAGCTACCTTGGTTAGGCTCTTGGGTATGCACCACAGCTTCACCATCACGGATAAGACGTAATTGCGCTTCTTTCATATCGTCACCAACACGAACGTCAGCGCCAAAGCGGAATACCGCTTCGCTGATACGGAACTTGCCCGTTTCACCAATCGCAATCAGCATGCCGATACGGCGTAAACGACGCAGAGAAGTACGAACTTTTTCGAAGAGCTTTTCTTTATCTAAGTCAGAACCAGATGCACGGTTGGTTGCTAGCTTCATGAGTTTTTTCTCATCCGCTAACGACATCAATTCATCAAACAGTTCTTGATTGGTGAAGATACCTTCATGAGCCAGACGTTCTGGGCTTAGGTATAAGAAACACAACACCTTGCCAACCAACATGTCGAGCTCAGACAACACACTACGACCAATCAGAGACGTAGAACGCGGACGCAAGTAAAAGAAACCTTCCGGCGCTTTTACCAGTTCCGTATTGTAGCGTTGATAGAAATGTTGAAGCTCAACTTCAAAATCAGACAGCAACGCGTGGTTATCTAGATCTTCTGTTGAAACATGCTTGCCTGAACGCAGCATGCTATCTAGCGCAGGGAACAGTGGGTTCGCTATCGCTTTTACCAGTTTCTCTGGCATGTAATCATCAGTACTTGTTAATGACATTTGCTTGTACCTTTGCACCGAAATCGTTGATTGCCTGCCAATCTGGCTGAATAGCCTGATAGTCAGACTCTGAGTAACCTAAGCGTACGGCTTGGTCGACAACAATTCTGGCTAAATCAAAATGGTGTGTGCGAGGGTGTGCAGCGAGGTAATCGCGTAACACAAGGCCAAGATCAATTGGCGCGCCTTGCTGTTTGTGAGCTTTTAACATCTCTGCAATTCGATCTGAAAGCAGGTCATTCACTTGCTCAAATTCTTCGTACTCTACGTCGATTGGTGCTTGTCCCATCACTTCGTCATCACGAAGCATAAGCGCTTCATCACGAAGATCCGTCAGCTTCTCAGCATCGGCGTAGGTCAATAACCAAGGCGCATCAAAGTAGTCAGTGACTGACTGACGCAAGCGCTGGCTAAAGGCGCGGTTTTTATCCATATCAATCGCGGTACGGATGAACTTGTGAACATGGCGGTCGTAGCCGATCCATAAATCGATGGCTTGTTGGCCCCAACTGGTGATTCGGTCTAGCTTCATCTGCAAGCCGAACAGGGTTTCGCCAACGAACTCGAGTTCATCGTCACCGTAAACAATTTCTTGAATATCGAGGATCTGTGTTTGCAGTTCATCCCCCGCCGCTTGCAAGGTGTCTTGCAATTCTTTTAGTGTGGACGAGGTTTCTGAAAGCAAGGTTTCACAGTTGTTAATCGCCTCTCGCCAATCCTTGTTTAAAAGGTCGGCAATTTGCTGTTTAACGGTTTGCTGCTGCTCATCCATAACACGTTGGTTAAGATCAATCTGATCGAAAATTTCACCAACAGAATACTTGAGCACGCCGTAAACATTCTTTCTCCAATGTCCTGGAGTTCCGCCTTTTTGTGCTGCTTCAATGGCTTTTGCCATCTCGTCCGCAACCATAGAAAGCTGGATAGACAGTTTTAACTTAGAGAACTGACGGTGGCGTAAGTAATAATCTGAAATACCAATCGCCAATGGTGATAAGCGATAAATACTCGCACCATCGGTGATTTCGCTGGTAAAGCGGCTAATCAACTTCTGTTTAACTAACTCGTTGATGGCATTGTTGGCACGAAACGCGGACGCTTCGCCAGTATCTTCAAACAGTCGAGTGACGATGGTAAATGCATCGTGCAGTTCACCCTCGCCCAACTCTTCATCGAACCTTTCATTGCTTAGTACTGCGATAGCAATCAAAAATGCTAAGCGCTCTGGTGGCAAGTTTAATGAAAAATCATGCTGCTTGACCCAGCCCACCAACTCATCAATTGGCTGCTCTTCGGCAGTTTGAGTCATTTCACTCATTGTGGTTCCTGTTACTGTTCTTCGTCATATCGAATGTATTAGATATGACGCCTATTTCTTTATGACGTGGGCTTCTTACGATTGCATAGCGCATGTTGTGGCTTCTTTTACCACATTCACCGCTGTTATTGCGCAGGTTTTTGAGCCCAAACGTGAATATAACGGCCTAGTGACAGATATGGCTCTTGGCGACATAGCTGTTTTTCCAGTTCCAATACATCTTCAAATTGGTAATCGCCCATGTACTCCATATTACCTATGTAGTCACTGAAAGAGCGAATGCCTGATTTACCACAGATTTCTAGACCAGCGTCTTCTATCCATTGATAAACCTCTTCCGGCTTCAAGCCTTTTTGTGGTTGCAGCTTAAACCGTTTTCGATGTGGCATCCCATTCAATACATGAGGAATGTTGCCACAAATCACATTTTTCAGGACTAATCCGTGGTGGTTGTAAAACATTATCGAGGCAACGCCACCCGGTTTAACTTGTTCAAGCAATAAATCAAGCGCCTCTTTAGGATCGGCTAACCATTCCATTACGGCATGAAACATCACAAAATCGACTTTCTCATCTAGATGTTCTGCGACTTTTTGTACTGGTGAATGAATAAATCGATATTGCTCTAGCAAACCCGCTTCGCTGATACTTTCTTCTGCGAGCTTCAGCATTTCAGAAGAGAGATCACACAGAGAAACGTTATGCCCAAGCGACGCAATTTTTTGCGACATCTGTGCAAGGCCGCCTCCAGCATCAAGCACATGCAGCGGAGAAGCTGATTGCTCAAACTTGCTCAAAGCTTGTTCTAAATCTTCCCATACGATGATCTGACGGATCTCTCCTTTGTCAGAGCCGTAAATATTTTTTGCAAATTTGTGGGCAATATCGTCGAAATTACGGTCTTCAGTCACGGCTACTTGAGTTATTATGTCCTATCGTGCCTGCTATTCTGTCACAGGAATTTCAGGAATAAAGAGGCGATGTCTCTTTTTACTACTAAGTGATGTTTTTTCGGACTATTCGGATATGTTTGAGCTGAAAAAAGTAGTGTCTTCGCTATTGATGCCACTGCCAGCAATGTTAATTCTCGCTTTTCTGGGTTTAGCCCTAGTGATGTTTACTACCAAAAGGAAGACGGGTTGCTTAATCACCCTTTCAGCCCTATGTGGTATTTTCCTAATCGCTTTCCAACCAGTTTCTAGTCAACTTTTAATGCCAATGGAAAGGCAACACACCGCTTTTTTACCTGTCGATGAAACCGTCGATTACGTAATGGTTCTCGGAAGTGGTCACGTCGTAGACGACCAAATTCCACCGACATCAGAACTTAGCCGCACCGGCCTGATGCGTTTAAGTGAAGGGATTCGTATTCTACGCCTTTACCCTGGTGCAAAACTCATTTTGTCTGGCTATGGCGCAGGCACTGAAGTCAGTAACGCAAGAATGATGGCTAAAGTTGCATTAGCACTTGGCGTAGCAAAGCCCGACATCATTCTGCTTGAAACCGCAAAAGACACCTGGGAAGAAGCTCGCCAAGCCGCTGCGTTCGTTAAGAATAAAAAAATGGTTCTGGTGACTTCAGCGAGCCATATGACTCGTGCACTCAATGAATTCCATGCAGCTGGTATGAAACCACTGCCTGCACCAACCAACTACCTTGCACAAGAAGGCGTTGTTGAGCCTTGGAATAAGTACATGCCAAAAGCTCTCTACCTTGAGCAGACTGAGCGTTACTGGCACGAAACCATGGGATTAGTTTGGCAAGATTTACGTGATTG
The DNA here is from genome assembly GCF_041474095.1 of Vibrio sp. 10N.222.54.A3. Classification (NCBI taxonomy): domain Bacteria; kingdom Pseudomonadati; phylum Pseudomonadota; class Gammaproteobacteria; order Vibrionales; family Vibrionaceae; genus Vibrio; species Vibrio sp. 10N.222.54.A3. The sequence goes on along the minus strand of NZ_JBFRTN010000109.1, from coordinate 78,444 downwards.
GCTTGATACAAGCAATGACATTGTTGAAGAGCCGGTGATTCCAGAAGCTTCCAGCTTAGTTGAAGATGACGGTGAAGTTTCTGCGGCTCAGCCTCAGTAAGCCAATTGAATCTTTAAACTCATACTGAGCAGACTGAGTCGGCAAGTATTTTTAGGTTCTCTGTTCGTTAACAATGAAAACTAAGCAATAAAAAAGCCGAGACATCAATGGTGTCTCGGCTTTTTACGTTTAAATGTCGTTGTTGATTAATCACTTCCGAAGGAAATCAATCACCAGCGAACATGTAACCTTCACCGTGAACCGTCACAAAAATTTGTGGGTTCTTAGGATCAAACTCCATTTTTGCACGCATACGACGAATCAATACGTCGATAGTACGGTCATTAGGCGCGTCCACTCGGTGGCTAATCATATTCAAAATACGTTCGCGGCTTAATACTTGGTTAGGGTAAGAAGACAATGCCACTAGCAGTTCGTATTCTGCTTTGGTCAATTTCACCGGTTCGCCGTTTTTGCTTAACGCACGACGAGGGATATCAAATGTCCACTCACCAAAACGAACCACAGACTCATCTGATGTTTCTTCTACAGCGCCCGCTGCTGTTTTACGAGCAGCAGAGATACGCCAAAGTAGGTTTTTAACTCGAACTAATAACTCGCGAAGTTCGAAGGGTTTAGTAACGTAATCGTCAGCGCCCATTTCAAGGCCTACGATCTTGTCGATGCTATCCGTGCGTCCAGTAACTAAAATAATTCCAATGTCTGATTGACTGCGTAATTCGCGAGTTAGCATCAATCCATCTTCGCCTGGTAAGTTGATGTCCAGCATAATGAGGTCAACGTTGTTTTCTTCTAACACGTTTCTCATTTGAGCGCCGCTTTCTGCTTCGCTCACTGTGTAACCCTCGTTCTGGAAGTATCCAACCAGTTTACTGCGGGTTACCACATCATCTTCTACGACTAATACGTGATAGCTCATCTACACCACTTTTCTTATTTAATAGTTTCAGTGACTATTCTATTCATAACTAGTAACAATTCTAGTGGTACAGAAGATAAAAGCCAGAAACATGGATTTTTTTTGATACAAGACAATCTTAAACCTTGCTATTTATCGTCCATCGCAATTCAATATAGGCATTACTACTAACGAGTAACTTTGCGTTTCGCAAATAACCTTGTTATTCAGCCTTGGTGTGCTTATGCCCAAGTGACTTCAAGATGCATATAAGCAACATCACAAGACTAAGTCAGGATCTAACAAATGAAAGATACGAAAGCGTTCAACGAGCAAAGAGCAGAAATATACTGGTGGCTATCAAGCTTATTTGCCAAAGAGCTCACTCAAGAAGAACTCGATCACTACCACTCTGTTGAAATTCGTTCTTTCCTAACTGGTTTAGGCGAAAATGAGACACTAAAGCCAGCGATTGATAAGTTAGTGGATGCGCTGAACCGCCTACAAACTCGTGAAGATGCTCAGCTAGAACTGTCTGCAGACTTTTGCGATCTTTTCTTAAAGACAGATAAGCACGGCGCTCTTCCTTACGCTTCAATGTATATCGGCGAAACTGGCCTTTTGAATGATAAGCCAGCAAAAGATATGGAAGAGATCATGGCTAAGCACAACTTAGTTGTGAACCAAGATCTAAAAGAGCCAGCAGACCACATTGCTATCGAACTCGATTTCCTTGGTAACTTGATCATTCGTTCAAACGAAACGAATATTGAAGAAGAACTAGAGAATTCATTTGCCGCTCAACAGCAGTTTATCGAACAACAACTGCTGACTTGGTTACCAAAGTTCAACGTGAAATGTCATGACGTTGATGAATTCGGTTTCTACGCCTCCGTCTCATCGTTGCTACTCGCATTCTGTCAATTAGACACTCAATATTTAGCTGGTGAATAGCTTATTGGATGACTCGTTAAATAAATTCAGAAGAATGTGACAATTCACCCGGATTTCCGGGTGAATTTTATTGCGAGTAATTTCTAGTCAGTCTAAAATTGTGACCGCAAACGATAAAATATGAAACATTCACGAAATGCTATGCTTATTATAGTTTTGAGCATTTCGGTGTTAAGACAAGCCGCTCAATAGCGGTTTTTTGTTTTTTAGCACTTTTAGTACCCAAAGAGCCCTACAAATTTAAGCTCTTAGTTAGGTAGCTTAACGGCTACTTTATTCCGTACTTTGGGAAAGTAGCTTCTAATAGGATAAAACCATGGCCACTATAAAAGATGTCGCTCGCTTAGCCGGCGTATCAACAACAACCGTTTCTCACGTAATCAATAAAACTCGCTTTGTTGCAGAAGCAACGCAAGAAAAAGTAAACAAAGCCGTAGATGAACTGAACTATGCACCAAGTGCTGTTGCTCGTAGCTTGAAGTGTAATACAACACGCACCATCGGCATGCTAGTGACTCAATCAACTAATCTATTCTTCTCTGAAGTTATCGATGGTGTTGAGAGCTACTGCTACCGTCAAGGTTACACTTTGATCCTGTGTAATACGGGCGGTATCTATGAGAAGCAACGTGACTACATTCGAATGCTTGCAGAGAAACGTGTAGATGGCATCTTAGTTATGTGTTCTGACCTAACTGAAGAACTAAGAGAGATGTTAGACCGTCACGCTGACATCCCTAAAGTTATTATGGACTGGGGCCCAGAGAGTTCTCAAGCTGATAAGATCATCGATAACTCTGAAGAAGGTGGCTACCTAGCGACCAAATACCTTATTGAACGCGGTCACTCTAAGATTGCATGTTTAAGTGGCCACTTAGACAAAGCAGCATGTGTTGAACGTATTGCCGGTTACAAGCGCGCACTTAACGAAGCTAAAATTTCTGCCGATGACAATATGATCATCGAAGGCAACTTCGAGTGTGATACGGCTGTTCTTGCTGCAGAACAAATCGTTGAGATGGAAGATCGTCCAACGGCGGTATTCTGCTTTAACGACACAATGGCACTCGGCTTAATGAGCCGACTGCAAGAAAAAGGCATCCGCATTCCTGAAGATATCTCAGTGATCGGTTACGACAACATCGAACTCGCTGAATACTTCTCTCCGCCGTTAACGACAGTTCACCAACCAAAACGTCGTGTTGGTAAGAATGCATTCGAAATTCTATTGGAGCGCATCAAAGACAAAGACCACGAAAAACGCGTCTTCGAAATGCACCCTGAAATTGTTGAACGAAGTACAGTTAAGACGTTAAATTAATTGATAATTCGAGTTTAATTTCATCAAGCGCACCTTTAGGTGCGCTTTTTTTATCAGCAACCATAATGAACCCAGATGCACAACGGAAAGATCATTAATTGAAGCAGTATCACATTTTGAAATATCAAGTGTGAGCTTCATCCAACAAAAACTTTATTCTATTCAATCAGTCACGCACAGGGCAAACCACTCGAAAGAGTGAGACGCAAAGCTTCCGGCCTAAACCACTCGTTGGTATGGTAGCGGGGTTACCGATGGCAAAATGCAGTAACTACTAATAATTTAGTAATTTACGGCTTATTGACAATGTAATTGCAACATTTTGCTAATCTCTCGGACCTGCTTATTTGGTGGCGTAGTTCAAATACACCGAGATAAATAACATGGATAAACCGATACTAAAGGACTCGATGAAGTTATTTGAGTCCCTAGGAAAAATAAAATCACGCTCAATGTTTGGTGGCTTCGGTCTTTTTGCTGATGACACTATGTTTGCTCTGGTTGTAAATGACCAGTTGCACATACGCGCAGACAAAGGCACAACTAAACAATTCGAACAACAAGGGTTTCAACCGTACGTCTACAAAAAACGTGGTTTCCCTGTCGTTACTAAATATTTCGCTTTACCTGAAGGCCTCTGGCAAGACCAAGAGAAAATCTTGCAGCTTGCAACCACGTCTCTAGGTTTTGCTAAAGAAGAAAAAGCTGAGCAGTCTTCTGCTAAGCCGACCCGACTCAAAGATCTGCCTAATCTTCGACTCGCTACCGAGCGTATGTTGAAAAAGGCAGGGATCGATTCTGTAGAACGTTTATATGAATCTGGCTCTGTAAACGCATTTAACGCCATCAAAGAATCGCATGCGTCTTCTGTCAGTATTGAACTACTTTGGGCGCTAGAAGGCGCGATTAATGGTACACATTGGTCTGTTATACCGCAGCAGCGTCGCGAAGAGCTTATCAATCGCGTCAATTAACATTGTCAGTGCAATCTATATACATAACTAAGCCGCATTTACTGCGGCTTTTTTTATATCTGGTGAAAGTTAATCTATGCTTTGCCTGTCTATCTATACTATCGGTATGCATTGAAAATTTAGAGGAAGTATCAATGAGTAAGAAAATGATATTGGGTATTGTGTTGGTCGTAACCATCGTCTTGTTAGGCATCAATTTCGGCCAGTACTTAACGCTTGAAAATGCTAAGGCCCAACAAGCTGTGTTAAATGACTACATTGACAGCAACTTTATTGCGGCTGCCGCTATCTATTTTGTCGCGTATGTCATGATTACGGCTTTCTCCATTCCTGGTGCCGCTGTTGTAACCTTATTAGGGGCCGCGCTATTCGGCTTCTGGAACAGCTTGCTACTGGTATCTTTCGCAAGTGCGATCGGTGCGACCTTAGCTTTCTTAAGTAGCCGTTACCTGTTGCGTGACTGGATTCAAACCAAGTTTGGTGACAAATTGGCGACGATTAACAAGGGGGTTGAAAAAGACGGCGCATTTTACCTGTTTTCTCTGCGTCTGATTCCTGTATTCCCATTTTTCCTTATCAACCTATTGATGGGTCTAACACCGATGTCAGTGAGTCGTTACTACATTACGAGTCAAATCGGGATGTTACCGGGGACGGCGGTTTTCTTGAATGCTGGTACTCAGCTCGCAGAAATTGATTCACTTTCGGGCATCGTCTCCCCTTCAGTACTATTGTCATTTGCATTATTGGGGATATTCCCAATAGTGGCTAAATGGTTGATGGGTAAGTTTCGCTCAGCACCCGTAGCTGAATAATGTATATAGCAGAATAGTTTATAATATCTAAACAACACAGATAGCCGAATAAGGTTCTATTTCAATGAAAATCTTCAGTGCATCGAATCCGACAGAAGCTCATATCATCTGTGGATTGTTAGAAAGCGAGAATATTGCCTGTGAAGTCCGTGGTGAGGGGTTGTTCGGATTAAAGGGGGAAATCCCATTCACTGAAGAAACTGACCCTTACGTATGGTTATATGAGCCAGAATTGGCCAGTAAAGCTCGCATGCTCGTCAATGACTACCAAAAGCAGCAAGATTCGATCATCTATGAAGAGTGGCGTTGTGGTGAGTGTCATGAAGTCAACGAAGCGCAATTCGGCTCTTGCTGGCAGTGCGGTGCTGCCTCACCTGAATAGCAGGGTTTCAGTGACCTGATAGAACGATTCGGTCAGATACCTCCTCCAATTAAAAACGGGAAGCTAAAGTTAGCTTCCCGTTTTTATTTCAATTCGATTAACTCATCATCTTTGATTTCACGCCTAGAAAATCACTGAATTTGTTTTTGAATAAACGCAATCGAACGCTGATTAAACTCTTCAGGGTTTTCCACGTTACACACGTGTCCACAATTCGGGATTTCTACTAGCTCACTCGATTCATGCGCTGCAACCATTTCTTTTACAGGCTTAATAAACATGTAGTCACGTTCACCCATCAAATAAAGAGTCGGTATTGGTAGCTCTCTATCTTTAAAATATTTCATCAAGGGGTTTACATCAGCCGTTAAGATAAACCAGCGTTTAAATTCTTTCTGGCACAGTTTTTTGGCTTCGCGGATAAAAAGGTGACGAGACTCTTTTTGGCTTTTTTGTGGCATCACAACATAAGCAAAAAGGCTGTATAACCACATGTAAGGAATGATGTGCTTGCTGAGGTTACCCAACTTGATTAACACTTGAGAGCGAGTGTTTAGCTTGGTGACAGCGCCACCCAGTACCATTGAACGTACACGGCCAGCCGCCAGTTCGGCAACGTTACGCACAATAATCGTGCCCAAAGACATGCCAACGAAATGTGCAGAACGGATCTTAAGATGGTCTAACACTTTAAGAATATCAAGCGTCACCGATTTGAACGTATAACGATTCGAAATCAGCCCTTTAAGTATATTGTCTGATTTACCGTGCCCTCTCAGATCAATGAGAAGTAAGTTGAAATGCTGTTTATACGCTTTGATCTGCTTGAACCAGATGGAGGAACTGCCTCCTGCGCCATGCACAAATACAACCCACTCATCGCTCGTAGGGTGAGTAAATGTTTTATGAAATAGTAAACTCTCAGACATACCTATCGCTTTAATTATTGGAATGGAGCTATGCCTCATCACGAGGCGATGACTAAGGATACCACGCTATTAAGAACTTTAAGTGATAATAGTGTCAAACCTATCATTAGTCATGTGAATACCTACCTCACCTTTTCTACCTGACTAAAATGAGTTTGCAAGCTTTGTCTTCGTAAACGTGATGTGCTCTGACCAGGAAACCAAAAGGCACTCTACAATTAGAGCGCCTTCATTTAGTACGAGCGGCAGTTGCTCGCCAGCTAACTTTAAAGCTAAGTCAACAAGTTAAAATGCTGAATGATACATAGCTAGGTATTCTTTAGCCGCATCTTCCCAACTAAAATCTTGCTGCATCGCATAAAGCTGAACACGCTTAATTTCAGATGGGTTTTGTGCGTAAAGCAGTAATGAACGATGTAACACAGCCAATAACGCTTGCGGTGTTGGCTCTTCAAAAGCAAACCCAGTCGCGACTTCAGGATCTTCATCGTAATCATTCACGCTGTCTTTTAAACCTCCCACAGAACGAACAATCGGCAAAGTACCGTAAGCCATGCTGTAGATTTGGTTTAAGCCACACGGTTCAAATTCCGAAGGCATCAAGAAGAAATCAGAGCCTGCTTCAACCAAGTGCGCAAGTTCATTATTGTACGCTTCTACGAACGAGAACTTATCTGAGTGAAGCGCTGATAGCTCTTTCAATTGACTCGCCAAAACCGGATCGCCAGTACCGACAATCACGATCTGAAGATCATTTTTCAAAAACTGTTCGATGATAGGCAGTAAGTAATGAACACCTTTTTGATTCGTCAAGCGACAAACCATGCCATAAACCGCGCAATCGGCAACGGGTAAACCTACATCTTGTTGCAGTTTTTGCTTACAAGCTGATTTTCCGCGAGCCATGCTGTGCTTGGTCGCTTTGTATTTACGAGGAAGGAAAGCATCAGTTTCCGGATTCCAAGCCCCATAATCACACCCATTCAAAATGCCGAACAGATCAGCAGATCTGTGTTGGAATTCTGCAGCCATACCGTGGCTACCTAATTCCGTTTTCAACTCTTCTGCATAGGTAGGACTTACTGCGTTCACTTTATCCGCACACATCACTCCAGCTCTTAGCATAGTGACATGAGTGTCACTCACTGAAGCTTCAGGCGCATGGTAACTGTGCATCTCTGGCAGGAATTGAAGTTCATCGTATGCGAACACACCTTTGAAAACCGCATTGTGGATCGAGATAACACTGCGCGTATTTTCAAAGAAATCGTGTTGTTGATAACGCGATTTAAGCAAGAAAGGAACGAAACCAGTATGCCAGTCATTTGCATGAATGATATCCGGTTGAAAACCAAGCTTAGGAAGCATATCAAGACAGGCTGCACTAAAGAACGAGAAGCGCTCTCCGTTATCAGCATAAGCTTGATTGTTTTCTGCGTACATTTCCGGGCGGTCGAAATACTTGGCACATTCAATACCAAAAACTGGAACGCCTTCTACGCTCAGTTTTTTAACTTGATAAGCCGTATGAGGCCAATGATCGAGTTCAGTCGATAAAATAACTTCTGCTGAATCAATGTTTGGAATGTTTCTATATGCGGGGATAGTCACTCGAACGTCCTGTTCGAGTGTTTGCAACGCTTTCGGCAGTGCCTTGGCTACATCAGCCAAGCCACCACTTTTAATCAAGCCTTCAACTTCAGACGCTACAAAAAGTACCGAGAGAGTCTTAGTAACCAACTCGTGCTCCTTTAGAAATCACTACAACACCATCGTCAGATACGTGGTAATGCTTTTTGTCTTCTGTCAGATTCACACCAATCTGTGTACCCGGTGCGATGTCTGCATCTTTATCAATGATAACGCGGCGCAAGATACAACCCTCACCCACTTTTACATCACCGAGTAAGATGCTTTCGCTAATATCACACGCTGATGCGATATTGCTGCGGAAGCCCAATACACTCTTTTCAATACGCGAACCACGTACATAACTACCGCTACACACAAGGCTATCAATGATCTGAATTCGACCATTTGCCGAATCAGTAAACGTAGCTGGTGGTAGTGGCGGGTAATAAGTGTGTAGAGGCCATTTACGGTTGTATAGCGAGAATGGCGCATCTTTCTTAAGAAGGTCCATGTGCGCTTGCCAGTACGCGTCAATCGTACCTACATCGCGCCAGTAAACTTCTTCTTTCTCACCAGTAATACGGTTGGTGCTGAAATCATAAACAAACACATCACCACGTGGGAACATGTTTGGAATAATGTCTTTGCCGAAATCGTGTGTCGAACCTTCTCTATCAGCATCTTCCGTTAGTTCGGCAAAAAGCTCTTTCGCTTCGAACACGTAGTTGCCCATTGAAACGAGCGCTGATTCTGGATCGCCCGGGATCGACTTCGGATTTGCAGGTTTCTCTTCAAAGCCAATCATACGGCCGTCAGCATCAACCTCAATAACACCGAATTCTGATGCTTCAGCAAGCGGCATGCGCAATGCTGATACTGTTAGAGCCGCTTTCTTCTCTTTATGGAAATCAAGCATCTGTTTGATGTCCATCTTATAGATATGGTCTGAACCAAAAATACATACTTGATCAGGTTCTTCCAACTCCATAAAGCCCATGTTTTGGTAGATAGCATCTGCTGTGCCTTCATACCAACGCTTTCCTTTACGCATTTGCGCAGGAATTGGGTCGATAAAACGGTCTGTTATGCCACTGATATTCCAGCCTTTTTTCATATGGTGGAACAGTGACTGTGACTTAAATTGTGTTAATACGTAGATCTTCATTAGATCAGCATTAACGAAGTTGTTCAAAGCGAAATCAATTAAGCGGTAACTACCACCGAAAGGAACCGAGGGTTTGCTGCGAGATTCAGTTAAAGGTCTTAAGCGAGAGCCTTCACCACCAGCAAGAATCATTCCCAATACACCAGCCATTTTATTCTCCATATATCTATAGCTTGTCGATGTTAGTACTCGTAGAGGTATCTTCCTCTGGGGGATGAGCACCAACACTTATTTCGGTATTTAGCGAATATCCATTCACATACAGTGACAATATCCTAAGCCAAACGTTGTTATGTGTGCACTATTCTTTGCACTTGGTTTTATATACGTTATCGACTTTTCGGCCGAATTCAATTTTTAATACGCCATTCTGTGGTACGTAAGCTGATTGCTTTCCTAAGACTTAAAGCAGCTCACACTACACCGTCCAGACGAAACATTACATTAACACCCGACACACATCAGGTATACAACTAAACGCTGATCTGTGAGTTACAATATTTTAATTAAGTTACATTCTCGTTAAAGTTGCATAAGAAAATCTGATTAATTGCCATTATTTATTTTGCGATGTGAATTTAATAAATTCTCGCAGACGAAACACCAGGTCAACAAGTTGCATATTTAGTCATATTGAGATCAAAAAAAAGCAGCCATTAGGCTGCTTTTTCATCAATAACGTTCAGTTATTTCTCTTTAGGCTTTTTACGCTTATCCGTAACTTCCCACTTACCGTCGATGTACAACGCAGTCCAACCGGACGGTTTTCCATCTACTTCAGTACGCACGTAGTTTTCTTTGGTCTTACGACTAAAACGAACCACTGTCGGCTTACCATCAGGGTCAGCAACTGGCGCTGATGCTAGGTATTGGAACTTAGGTGAGATACGGTCTTTAAAACGAACCAGCTCTTCCACTAATGGTGCACGTGTTTCACGTGATTTAGGGAAGTTGCTCGCAGCCATAAATAGACCAGAAGCACCATCACGAAGAACAAAGTACGCGTCTGAATTTTCACACGGAAGTTCAGGGAAATGCACCGGGTCTTCTTTTGGTGGCGCAACTTCGCCATTTTTCAGAATCTTACGAGTGTTCTTACAATCTTCACTCGTACAGTCCATGTATTTACCAAAACGACCGTTCTTCAGAACCATGTCAGAACCACACTTGTCACACTCAACAAGTGGACCATCGTAGCCTTTCACTTTAAATTCGCCGTGCTCAACCACATAACCTTCACAGTTCGGGTTGTTACCACATACGTGCATCTTACGCTTATCATCGATTAGATAAGCATCCATTGCTGTTTCACAAATAGGACAACGCTTTTTAGCTCGAAGTGCTGCTGTTTCAACGTCTTCTTCAAGCACGTTGATAATGCCTTCTTCATCACCAAGGTTGATTGTTGTCTTACAACGCTCTTTTGGTGGAAGTGCATAGCCAGAACAACCAAGGAATACGCCTGTCGAAGCAGTACGAATACCCATTTTACGGCTACAAGTCGGACACTCAATATCGGTTTCCACGATATGATTTGGCTTCATGCCTCCAGCGTCTTCGTCTAAATCTGCTTTTTCCAAATCGCCAGTAAAGTCTTCGAAGAAGTTATCTAGCACGCCTTTCCAGCTTGCTTCGCCTTCTGCGATTTGGTCCAACTTCTGCTCCATACGAGCAGTGAAGTCGTAGTTCATTAGGTCATTGAAACTGCCATCTAGACGGTCAGTAACAATTTCACCCATCTTCTCAGCATAGAAACGACGCTGTTCAACTTTTACATAACCGCGATCTTGAATCGTTGAGATGATTGATGCGTATGTTGAAGGACGACCAATACCACGCTTCTCAAGCTCTTTAACTAGCGCCGCTTCAGTGAAACGAGCCGGTGGCTTAGTGAAGTGCTGTTTAGGGTCTAGCGCAATCAGATCAAGCTTATCGCCGATCTGTACTGCTGGAAGGATCGTATCTTCGTTCTTGCCCATTGGACGCTGAACACGAGTCCAACCATCAAATTTAAGGATACGACCTTTCGCTTTCAACGTGTACTCATCTGCTTTAACGCTTACTGTCGTTGAATCGTATTGAGCTGGCGTCATTTGACACGCTACGAATTGATTCCAAATTAGCGAGTAAAGCTTGTGTGCGTCTGCGTCTACGCCGTTTAGATCTTCCGACTTAACATCTACACTTGAAGGACGAATCGCTTCGTGGGCCTCTTGAGCGCCCTCTTTGCTGCCGTATGCAAGAGCTTTAGGTGGAAGGTATTGCGCGCCGTACTCAGAACCAATGTATTCACGAGCGGCTTCTACAGCTTCTGAACTCAAGTTGGTTGAATCAGTACGCATATAAGTGATGTAACCCGCTTCATACAGGCGTTGAGCCAGCATCATGGTTTTCTTTACGCCATAACCAAGACGCGTACTCGCCGCTTGTTGCAGCGTCGACGTGATGTAAGGTGCAGACGGCTTACTCTTTGTTGGGCGGTCTTCACGTTTACATACTTCGTATTGCGCTTTTTCTAAAACGCTAACAGCAGCTTGTGTTTGCGCTTCATTTTCAGGTTTAAACGCAACACCGTCTTTCTGTGCAACTTGCAGTCTAAAGTCGGTTTTCTCTGCTGTTTTAGTATCAGCATGCACATCCCAGAACTCTTCAGGGATAAAGGCGTTGATCTCGCGCTCACGCTCTACCAGTAGTTTTACCGCTACTGATTGAACACGGCCAGCGGACAGGCCTCGTGCTACTTTTTTCCAAAGCAGAGGTGACACCATAAAGCCAACAACACGGTCCATAAAACGTCGTGCTTGTTGTGCGTTTACGCCATCAATATTTAGCTCACCTGGAGTTTCGAAAGCTTGTTGAATAGCATTCTTGGTGATTTCGTTAAAAACCACTCGCTTGTATCGCGTTTCATCGCCACCGATGATCTCACGAAGGTGCCATGCGATAGCTTCTCCTTCGCGGTCCAAATCGGTTGCGAGATAAACATGGTCTGCGTTCTCAGCCAGTTTTTGCAATTCAGCGACGACTTTCTCTTTACCAGGTAGGATTTGGTAGTTCGCTTCCCACTCTTTATACGGGTTGATACCCATCTTTTTGATAAGAGCTTTGCGATCTTTTTCTTTCTTGATACGAGCTTTGTCTTCTGGGCTCATACCCTTGGTTGAAACTGCAGCAGCCTTTTGACCAGTACTTTGACCTGCCGTTGGTAAATCACGTACGTGACCTACACTCGACTTAACGACAAAGTCTTTGCCAAGATATTTATTGATAGTTTTAGCCTTGGCTGGCGACTCCACTATAACGAGCGATTTACCCATATTGACTCTAACGTCCTTAATCACGATGCTTCAGCACCAACAATTTAGCTTGTGGGCTTTTACGCATGATATTCTAAATTCATTGCTTCTTTTTTTACTATTGTGCGAGATTACTAGAAGATCAACCGCTTTTTTCAAAATTGGATCTGATCGCTCGACAATTCGACGACTCATAGATAAAAGGGTCACAATATAAAGAAGCTATAAAGTACTCACTAAGAATACTTGCAAGAGCCTATTCATCAGGCATTACGTCTAAACGGGCTCATACTAAGCTTGTCCGCGAATCTAACGCGAGCCCCATTCAATTATTTTTGCCGTAAATCACAAAATAAATTGTGGATGTTTGAAAAGACTCTCTTAATCGGTTGTGAAATCATTGAATTTCTAGTTCGACACCATAAACTCAACGTTATATTCAGTTATCAGAGATAAACTCATGACAAAGAAAGTAATAGCAGAATTTGATTTACTGCTTATCGCAAACCAAATTATCCAATCACATGATGACTACATTGAAGGCATGCGCGCAAACAGCGTAGTAGAAAAAGACGATGTACTCGTCTTCAAAGGTGAATACTTCTTAGACAGCAATGGAATGCCGACAGAGAATACAACCGCGGTATTTAACATGTTTAAATACTTAGCGCACCACCTTTCGAAAGAATTTACAATTCAGCAATAATTAAAAAGCTTGCCACTTAGGCAAGCTTTTTTGTTCCTAAACCTTTACATACTAAGCATTTTTATAGACTTAGCATTTTCAGCTTGTCGAAATAATCAGGGAATGTCTTTGACGTACAACCTGGATCATTAATCGTCACAGGCGTATCGCTCAAAGCAACCAGCGAGAAACACATCGCCATACGGTGATCATCGTAAGTATCAATCGCCGCATGAGTCAGTTCAGCCACAGGGTTAACAATAATGTAATCTTCACCCTCTTCCACTTCAGCGCCGACTTTGCGTAGCTCTGTTGCCATTGCAGCCAAGCGGTCTGTCTCTTTCACACGCCAGTTGTAGACATTACGGATTGCCGTTGTGCCTTTCGCAAACAATGCGGTTGTCGCGATAGTCATCGCAGCATCTGGGATATGGTTATAGTCCATATCAATGCCTTTCAGCTCGCCACAACGAGAAATAACGTAGTCGTCACCCCATTCGATTTCCGCACCCATTTTCTCAAGCGCATCAGCGAATTGGATATCACCTTGGATACTGTTTTTACCAATACCAGTGACCTTAATCTCACCACCTTTGATAGCAGCGGCTGCAAGGAAATATGACGCAGATGATGCATCACCTTCAACCAAGAAATCACCCGGTGCCGAGTAAGATTGCCCGGTAGGAATCACAAACTCTTGGTAATCATTATTGATCACGTCCACACCAAATTGCTTCATGATGTGCAGCGTAATATCGATGTAAGGTTTAGAAACCAATTCACCGTCAATTTTAATGGTCACTTCACCTTCAGCTAAAGGCGCAGCCATCAAAAATGCCGTCAAAAATTGACTAGAGATCGAACCGTCGATAGAAACCGTACCGCTCTTCAAACCGGTACCTGTGATCTTCAATGGCGGGTAGTTTTCGTTCTCTAAATATTCAACGTCGGCACCGGCTTCTCGTAGTGCTGTTACTAAGTGGCCAATTGGGCGCTCTTTCATGCGAGGCTCACCAGTAAGAACGTATTCACCGCGACCTAAACATAGTGCAGCCGCCAACGGACGCATCGCCGTACCCGCGTTACCTAAGAAAAGCTCTAGGGCTTTGTCACTTGAGAATGCACCACCAACACCTGTCACTTCACAAACGGTTTTGTCTGCAGACAACTGATAATCAACACCTAACTGAGTCAATGCATTCAACATATGACGAATATCATCACTGTCTAGCAAGTTTGTTAGGCGAGTGGTTCCCGTAGAAAGTGCAGCCAAAAGAAGTGCACGGTTGGAAACGCTTTTTGAACCAGGTAGGTTAACTTCCCCGTTCACTTTTTGAATTGGTTGTAACGTAAGGCTTTCCATTAAATCTTATAGTCCTTGTACCACCCGAAGTCACTGGTGCGTATTTATTTTCGGGTGATGAATAATTCTTCGTACTTGCAGACTAACGAACTTTTCCAACGAACTCCAGAGCTAATCCGGCCCAAACCGGTGATTAATTAGCCAATCAATCGTATTTATATACTAGTACACGAGATCAACTCGAACACCATCTGAAAAATAGAGAATTCGTACATCATCGCCTCGGTTGAACAGCATCGAGTTATCGACATCTTGGATAATGTTGACCAACTTGTCGTCTTTGGTTTTGACCAATAACTCGACCAGTTTGTACTCTACTTTATATTGTGTGTTACCTCGGTTACGAGCAATACCCGCACCTGCTACTGCACCTACAGCTGTCGCCACTTCTTTACCAGTGCCGCCGCCAAACTGGTTACCAATCAAGCCACCAATCGCCGCACCTAACAAGGTTTCCCAACCATTCGCTTTCGACTCAACGATCTCTTGCTGAGTGATGTATCTGACCGTATCAATCTCACCATAAACCACCTCGTTTACTGGTCTAGCTTGGTTTCTGTTGTAAGCTGCATTTGCCAACATGGGCAAAACAAGTAAAATCCAAAGCAACTTCTTCATGGTAAAACTCCTAAAGACCTCTTGGTCAGTGATTAATCTGTAATGCGGTACTTATGACTATATACCTAACCGAACTTGATACTACTAGTATAGAGTTTCCTTCGCCTTTCGACGCGCTTGATGACCCCAACGGTCTGCTCGCCTTCGGTGGTGATTTATCACCAATGCGAATTTTAAACGCTTATAGCCAAGGTATATTTCCATGGTATGGCCCAGGTGAGCCTATACTTTGGTGGAGCCCTGCACCGCGAGCGGTATTTAATCCTAAGACATTCGAACCGTCAAAAAGTCTTAAAAAGTTTCAAAGAAAGCACAATTACCGAGTCAGCATCAACCAAGCGACGGACAGAGTAATTGGTTATTGCTCTTCACTAAGACCCGAAGAAGAAACCTGGCTAAACAGCGACATGCAGTCCGCCTACCGCAAACTCGCTTCATTAGGTTTCTGCCACTCGGTTGAGGTTTGGCAAGATGATGAACTGATCGGTGGACTTTACGGCTTACAAAGAGGCCAAGTCTTTTGCGGTGAATCGATGTTCAGCCTCAAGACCAATGCCTCTAAAATTGCGCTGTGGTACTTTTGTAAACACTTTACCCGATTCGGCGGACAACTGATTGATTGCCAAGTCATGAACCCTCACTTGGAATCCTTGGGCGCTATCGAGGTTGATAGGGATGAATTCCTAGGCTCTCTGCAATTACTCAAAGAGTTCTCCGTTGACGATGCATGCTTTAAAACCCAATGGCTAAAGGAAATGCCTTAATGAATCCAGATTTACAACAAATCAGAATTGGATTAACAGACAATCACGCTTGCAGCTACTTACCTCACTTCGAAGAGAGAGTGGCGGTCACGCTTGACGAACACATGCACACCTCAGATAACTATGAAGTTCTGCTTGCGAATGGATTTCGCCGCAGTGGTTCAACCATTTATAAGCCACATTGCGATAATTGCTCAGCATGCCAAGCGATTCGGCTTTCAATTCCTGAGGTTAAGCTTTCCAAAAGCCAACGACGGATCCTTAACAAAGGAAAATCACTACGTTGGGAACTGAAAGATGAGATGGATGACAACTGGTTTGACTTATACAGTCGCTATATCACCGCTCGTCACCGTTCGGGAACCATGTACCCACCCAAGAAAGAAGAGTTTCTACAATTCTCTAAAAATGAGTGGCTTACTACAAAGTTCATGCACATCTATGATGAGAACAAGTTGATTGGTATCGCCGTAACCGACATCATGGCTCACTGTACGAGCGCGTTTTATACCTTCTTCGATCCTGATATAGACATTTCGATGGGAACACTTGGCGTTCTATTTCAGATCCAACATGCCCAGAAAGAACAAAAACAATGGTTATATTTGGGTTATCAAATCGATGAATGCCCTGCGATGAACTATAAAGTACGATTTCAACGTCATCAAAGGCTAGTAAATCAGCGGTGGCAAGGGTAGAATACGCGACAACTTTACATATTTTGATTTTAACGGCACAATCAAGCCGTTGAAAACCGCCAAATTTCGAAAGAGGATTAGATGGCTAAAGAAGACGTAATCGAGATGCAAGGCACTGTCCTTGATACTCTACCAAACACAATGTTCCGTGTTGAGCTTGAAAACGGTCACGTAGTGACAGCACACATCTCTGGTAAAATGCGTAAGAACTACATCCGTATTCTTACTGGTGATAAAGTAACTGTTGAGATGACTCCATACGACCTTTCTAAAGGCCGCATCGTCTTCCGTGCTCGTTAATTTTTAATTAGCGAATACAATAAGAAGCGGAGCTTAAGGCTCCGTTTTTTATTGCCTGAGCTTTTTACTACACAAGCACATCAATCTCGCATCTCGCATCTCGCATCTCGCAAGCATAAAAAAACGCACAACCTAAGTCATGCGTTTTATATTTAAGCCTTTGATTTATCAATCACTTCGTTAGTGCATGACCTCTTCTTTAGCACCAACATAGATGAAATCCAATTCGTCTTTTTTCAGGGATACTTTAACCGTACCGCCATCAACCAAGCTACCGAACAGTAACTCGTTAGCAAGTGGTTTCTTAAGCTTCTCTTGAATAACACGTCCCATTGGACGAGCACCCATGGTCTTGTCATAGCCTTTATCAGCTAACCAGTGACGAGCATCCTCAGAAACCTCTAAAGACACGCCACGAGCGTCCAGTTGAACCTGAAGCTCGACAATGAACTTATCAACTACTTGGCTAATCACACTTGGGTCAAGGCTGTTGAACCAAATGATATTATCAAGACGGTTACGGAACTCAGGAGTAAATACCTTCTTTATTTCGCCCATCGCATCTGGCGCATGATCTTGTTGGATCAGGCCGATCGATTTCTTCTCGGTTTCAGCCACACCTGCGTTGGTCGTCATCACTAGAATCACATTACGGAAGTCCGCTTTGCGACCATTGTTGTCAGTTAGCGTGCCGTTATCCATTACCTGCAGTAGCAAGTTAAAGATATCTGGGTGAGCTTTCTCGATTTCATCCAGTAACACAACAGAGTGCGGGTTCTTGATTACGGCATCCGTTAGCAAACCACCTTGGTCGTAACCAACATAACCAGGAGGCGCACCAATCAAGCGGCTCACTGAGTGTCGCTCACCGTACTCAGACATATCAAAGCGCAGAAGCTCAATACCCATCAACTTAGACAGCTGAACAGTCACCTCTGTTTTACCGACACCAGTAGGACCAGCAAACAAGAATGAACCAACAGGTTTATTGTCTGCACCCAATCCAGCACGGGTCAGCTTAATCGCTTCACTCAATACATCGATTGCAGGGTCTTGTCCGAATACCAACATTTTCATGCGCTCATCCAGTTTCTGGAGTGTATCTTTGTCTGAAGACGATACTGACTTTTCAGGAATACGCGCCATTTTCGCAACCATTGACTCAATATCAGCCACGCTTACCGTTTTCTTACGACGGCTTGCAGGTGCCAAACGGCTACGAGCGCCCGCTTCATCGATTACGTCAATGGCCTTATCTGGAAGGTGACGTTCATTAATGTATTTAGCAGACAGTTCCACAGCGGCACGCAACGCTTTGTTGGTGTAGCGCACTTCGTGGTGAGCTTCGTATTTTGGCTTCAAGCCAATCAGAATCTTGGTCGTATCGTCTAGCGATGGTTCAATAATATCGATTTTCTGGAAGCGACGAGCTAAAGCACGCTCCTTCTCAAAAATACTGCTGTACTCTTGGTACGTTGTTGAACCGATGCAACGTAATTTGCCACTGCTTAGTAGTGGTTTAATTAAGTTTGCCGCATCAACCTGACCACCCGATGCAGCACCGGCACCGATAATGGTGTGGATCTCATCGATGAACAGAATCGCGTCTTCTTCTTTCTCCAGTTGCTTAAGAATCGCTTTAAAACGTTTCTCAAAGTCACCACGATATTTTGTTCCGGCTAACAGTGAACCGATATCTAGAGAATAAATTACGCTGCTCTGAATGATTTCGGGCACTTGCCCTTCAACGATGCGCCATGCAAGACCTTCCGCGATGGCAGTTTTACCTACCCCCGCTTCACCCACTAACAGAGGGTTGTTCTTACGACGACGACACAGAACTTGGATAGTACGTTCTAGCTCTTTGTCGCGACCGATTAATGGGTCAATATTGCCCTGCTTTGCGACTTCGTTAAGGTTAGTAGCAAAATTTTCTAAACGGTCTTCGGAATTAGCTTCTTCAGCATTTTCAGCACCACCAAATGAATCAGATGACGAAGGACTGTCGCCTTCGTTGCTGGCTTTGGTAATACCGTGTGAGATGAAGTTAACAATATCTAAGCGACTAATGTCGTTTTTCTTAAGAAGATATGCCGCGTGAGATTCCTGCTCACTAAAAATAGCCACAAGTACGTTAGCACCTGTTACTTCGCTGCGACCTGAAGATTGAACATGGAAAACAGCGCGTTGAAGTACTCGTTGAAAGCTCAACGTTGGCTGAGTTTCGCGAGTTTCGTCGCTTTCAGGGATAAGTGGGGTCGTTTGATCGATAAAAATATCGAGCTCATTGCGAAGAGCATCGAGATCAGCCTGACAAGCTTGGAGCGCTTCCTTGGCCGCATCATTTTCTAATAATGCTAGTAGGAGGTGTTCGACAGTCATGAATTCATGTCGCTTGTCTCGCGCACGAGCAAATGCGCCATTTAAACTCGTCTCTAATTCTTTATTTAGCATAAGTACCTCCTAAGGGAACAACAGTGTTGTTCGAGCAATTTATACTTGCTCCATTGTACATAGTAGCGGATGCTCATTTTCCTTTGAGTACATCGTGACCTGCGCTACCTTTGTTTCCGCTATTTCAGCACTGTATGTGCCGCATATAGCTTTACCTTCATAATGAACCTTGAGCATCACTTCCGTTGCTTTTTCGATATCTAGTGAGAAGAATCGCTCTAGGATCTCGATTACAAAGTCCATGGGCGTGTAGTCATCGTTATTCAACACAACGTTATACATCGCCGGTGGCTTTACTTTTGTTGCTTCTTTCTCCAGTAAATCTGAGCCTGGAGATGCCCATTCAAAGTTTCTGCTCATATCGCTTTGCTAAGGGTTATTTTTCGGAAGTCGTGAGTGTTTACCTAACTCAAATTTACCACATTCACGCTTTACGGTGTACTAAGAAACTGCACCGAGAAACAGTACCAAAAAATATTCCTCTATACTGAGCCTAATCCACCATTTCCATCGCTGCAAATAAAAGATCTCGATTAACAGGATTAACATATGTGATTGATTAAAAAGACGCCATAACTATTGATACTAACGATAAGATTACCGCTAAGTTACTATTTAGTTAATAGTTTGCAGTTAATCTCGAATGTGATTTGTTATTAAAATTGATCACTTTTATACCAATTTGCTATTGACTGTGCTCAATCATTAGCTACATTGGAGCTAAAAGGTTTTTTTAATACATTTTTGCAACATGATTTAAAATCAGTAACACGCTTCAAAAATTAACAATAAGGAATAATTACGCAGGGTAGCGTTAATTTCCGTAAGCAATGTACGAGATTCAAGCTATCAGCTGAAATTCTTTAGCTGGTAGGAATGATATCAATCGCACTTACAACAATTGATATAACAACGTTAGTAACAAAATGCATGAGGGATGTATAGCATGGCTACAGGTACAGTAAAATGGTTTAACAATGCCAAAGGGTTTGGCTTTATTTGTCCAGAAGGTGAAGACGGCGATATTTTCGCGCACTACTCCACAATACAAATGGAAGGTTATCGAACCTTAAAGGCTGGTCAGCAGGTCGACTATGAAGTAGAAAGTGGACCTAAAGGCTCGCATGCTAGCTCCGTTGTTCCTGTAGAAGGCAGCGCCGCAAAATAGGCGAATGCCAACTCATGTTAACCTCCGTCAGTCGTCATTAACGGCTGACAGGTAAACAGAATATTGAAACCGCTCATTTAATACCTGTAATACAGGCTTACTTGAGCGGTTTTTTCGTTTTGGGGCTATAAGGTTGCTCACTAGACCATTAGTTCGCGGATGTATTCTTATTAAGCTAGGTCTTAGGGATATTACAAAAGAACAAAAAAAGACGCTTTAACGTTATCGTTAAAGCGTCTTTCGTTTTGACTTTATCTATGACTTAACTGTCAGACTAAGCAACTCGTTAGCAAATCACCTTCATGACTGATTAACGATGAGCCCAATTACTATGCATCAATAAATGCGTTTAGCGTTGAGCTTGGGCGCATTAGTGTTGAAACCAATGCATCGTCAAGTAGGTAGTAACCACCTAAGTCGCCAGCCACACCTTGAGCGTTGTTGAGTTCTGCAACAATCGCTTCTTCACTTTCAGCCAGTTGACTTGCCACACCTGCAAACTCAGCAGCAAGATCAGCGTCAGCCGTTTGCTCAGCAAGCGCCTTAGCCCAGTATGCCGCTAGGTAGTAGTGGCTACCACGGTTATCAAGCTCACCTACTCGACGTGAAGGAGACTTATTGTTATCAAGGAACTCGCCCGTCGCTTTATCAAGCGCGTCAGCTAAAACTTGTGCTTTAGCGTTACCTGTTACTACGCTCAGGTGCTCTAGAGATGCAGCCAATGCCAAGAATTCTCCTAGGGAATCCCAACGCAGATGGTTTTCTTTCTCTACTTGTTGAACATGTTTAGGAGCAGAGCCGCCAGCACCTGTTTCAAACAGACCACCACCGTTCATTAGTGGAACAATCGATAGCATCTTAGCTGATGTACCAAGCTCTAAAATCGGGAACAAGTCAGTTAGGTAATCACGTAATACGTTACCAGTAACCGAAATAGTATCTAGGCCTTCTTTGATACGAACCAGTGAGTATTGAGTCGCTTCAAGTGGAGCAAGGATTTTAATTTCAAGACCATCGGTATCGTATTCAGGAAGGTATGCTTCAACTTTCTTGATAAGCTGAGCATCATGTGCGCGTGACGCATCTAGCCAAAATACCGCTGGAACACCCGATGCACGAGCACGCGTTACCGCAAGCTTAACCCAGTCTTGGATTGGTGCATCTTTAACCTGACACATACGGAAGATATCGCCTTCCTCTACGTCTTGCTCTAGAAGCACAGCGCCTGAAGCGTCAACAACTTGAACCTGACCAGTAGCTTCAAGGATGAAAGTCTTATCGTGAGAACCGTACTCTTCCGCTTTTTGAGCCATCAAGCCAACGTTTGGTACGCTACCCATCGTTGTAGGGTCGAAAGCGCCATTCTCTTTACAGAAATCAATAACCGCCTGGTAAATGCTCGCGTAGCTACGATCTGGGATCATTGCTTTGGTATCTTTTTGCTTACCTTCTGGATCCCACATTTGACCAGAAGAACGTAGCATTGCAGGCATAGATGCATCCACAATGATATCGCTTGGTACGTGCAGGTTTGTAATGCCGCGGTCCGAATCAACCATCGCTAGTGGTGGCTGCGTCTCGTATACAGCTTGCAGGTCAGCTTCGATTGCTTCTTTTTGATCTTGAGGAAGCGCTGCAATCTTCGCGTAGACATCACCGATGCCGTTATTTACATCAACGCCTAGCTCTTCAAACAGCTGACCGTGTTTAGCGAATACGTCTTTGTAGTAAACTTTAACCGCGTGACCAAAGATCACTGGGTCAGATACTTTCATCATCGTCGCTTTCATGTGAAGAGAAAGCAGTACACCTTGCTCTTTAGCTGATGCGATTTCCTTTTCGAAGAACGCAACCAAAGCGGCCTTGTTCATCACTGACGCATCAATGATCTCTTTATCTTGCAGTGCAAAAGCTTGCTTCAATGTTTTCTTCGCGCCATCTTTACCAACGAATTCAATGCTAACTTCTGTAGCACCTTCAATGGTTACTGACTTTTCGCTACCGAAGAAGTCTTTGTCGTCCATACTTGAAACGTGCGACTTAGAATCTGCAGACCATGCACCCATTGAGTGTGGGTTCTTCTTCGCGTAGTTTTTAACTGAAAGTGGAGCGCGGCGATCCGAGTTACCTTCACGTAACACAGGGTTTACTGCACTGCCTTTGATTTTGTCATAAGTCGCTTTAACAGCTTTCTCTTCGTCAGTGTTTGCTTCTTCTGGGTAATTAGGAAGCGAGTAACCTTTTGACTGTAGCTCTTTGATTGTTGCTTGAAGCTGAGGTACTGATGCAGAGATGTTTGGAAGCTTGATAATGTTCGCTTCTGGTGTCTTAGCCAATTCACCTAGTTCTGCTAATGCATCACCAATACGTTGCTCTTCGTTCAAGTAGTCAGGGAAATTGGCAATAATGCGCCCTGCAAGTGAAATGTCGCGAGTATCAACGTTAATACCAGAAGAAGCTGTAAAAGATTGAATGATAGGCAGCAGAGAGTATGTTGCTAGCGCCGGAGCTTCGTCTGTAATGGTATAGATGATCGTTGGTTTTTCAGTAGGCATGAAATTTCCCTATAGTTCTTACAAGCTCATTTAAAGTAGTGAGCGTGTTATAAATTGACCAGTAAGCCACTCTAAGAGTGAAAACTGCTTACTCGATAGTCGTACTCTATCTTATTTTTCATACAATCTTGATGACAGCATGAACCAAATCCGTGAGTGCGTTGTTATAATAAAACACGAAGGTATAATTAAACAAATCAGGCTTAAGAGTCCATCAACTTGTTCTATTTTGTGTCTTTTAGGCGCGCAAATGATAGCTCAATTCCGTTTCAGTGAAAACTTTTCAGCACACTTCGTTTACATTTTTGCAAGGTAGTTAACATGTCTACTCGCTCACGCAGCGCATCTCGTTCAGACAAACCGGCTCGTTCTGGTGCAACATTAAAACAAAGCGGTAATAGACAAAGCCGAAGCAGTGATAAGAATAACACTGGCAATTCGCACAACAAATCTCACTCCAGTAAGCACCGATATAAAGGCAAGCCTACTAATGCAAAACCTAAGGTAGCACTCGAAGATCGCAAAGTAATTCTGTTCAACAAGCCTTTCGATACTCTTAGCCAATTTACTGATGGTGAAGGGAGAAAAACGCTGGCGGACTTTATTCCAGTGAAAGACGTTTATGCTGCAGGTCGCCTTGACCGAGACAGCGAAGGGTTAATGGTCTTGACCAATGATGGGATATTTCAAGCTAAGCTAACTCAACCAAACTCAAAATCTCCAAAGACTTACTGGGTACAGGTTGAAGGCGCACCTTCTGAGGAAGATTTAGATAAATTGAGAAAAGGTGTCGAACTAAAAGACGGTATGACACTACCGGCTAAAGTAGAAGTGATGCAAGAACCTGAAGTGTGGGATAGAAACCCTCCAGTACGCTTCAGAGCCGCGATACCGACAACATGGTTAGCTATTACAATCATCGAAGGACGTAACCGTCAGGTAAGACGAATGACAGCAAATATCGGCTTCCCTACCCTACGTCTTATCCGCTATTCAATGGGCAACATGAATGTGGGGCAGCTTCAGCCTGGTGAGTGGAAAGAGATCTGATTCTGCCGGAATCAAACTCTTAAATTAAAGAGTAAAAAAGCGAGGTCTTCTAAAACAGACGCTCGCTTTTCTCATCAATTTTGTGCAACTTCATTAATCTTGATCGATCATCCACTTGCGGAATTCTTTACGATCTTCTTTTGAAGTCTTCAGGTACCAAGCTTGAAGCTGTTCTAGTTCTTCTGATTGAACCTTATCCATACTCTCAACAGGAAGAGCTACAGCCTCAACTATTTTTTTAGGCTGCGCTACTGCTTGATTATCAATGGCAACATAAGAAACAGCGACAGCCGCCACCCCACCATTAATATTATACTCTCGAATCTCTTCAATATAGTTCCGACCTAATTGAACTCCATTTGATTTAAGCTCATCAACAACCTTATCTACCTCAACACCATGTTGATCAACAATCTTAAACTCCAGATCTTTTAAACCTTTCTCAGCAGAGCGAACTGAACGATAAGTAGGCATTAAAAATTCAACATCTTGATCAGCATTTATATTGAACGTAACAATCTGGTTTTTGCCATAAACTTTTTTACGATCACCTGATTTTTCTATTACAGGTTCGTATTGAAATACGACTTGGTTCTGACCTGTATTTAAAGTGACAACAGTAGATGCTTTGAAGGCCTGACCTGAGGTTTCAGGCTTTTTCATATTAACAGCTAAAAGGTCTACTGTATCTTTGACAGTTAGAGATGCCGAGATTCCAGGCATACTAACTAACATGGCAGACATTAATGTAATTGCTTGTATTTTCATAATAATCCATCAAGTACAAAAAAGCCCAGCTTACGCTGGGCTCTATAATTTAGTCAAACTAATATGTTATTAGTCTAATATATTACCAGTAAACACGTACGCCAGTTGCGAATGCTAGAGCACCGTCTGCGATAGTTGGCTCATTAACAAAAGAATCAGATTCTTTGTTTGTGAAACCTAGAGTACGACCGTCTAGGTAAGCAGCTTCAACATAGATACGAGACCAGCTGTTAAAGTGGTAATCAGTACCTACATAAATAACTGTAGAAGTGTCTTCTTCACCAAACTCACCAACTAGGCTGATGTTACCAGTATCTTGATCTGTGTATTCGTAACCCGCGTAAGCTGTTGCGTTGTCAGCCCATGCATATGTACCTGCCAATGAGATACCATCGATAGTTACTTTATGCTCTGAGTTTTTGATTTCTGTATTGTAGTATGTGAAACCAATACCAGCTTTACCAAATGAGTACTCAACAGTTGCTTGGTAGTAAGTATCTTCTACTTTATCAGCACCAGTTTCATCTGTCGTTTGACCGAAACCAACGTGACCACTTAGATCACCAGCAGAACCACCGACAAAAATTTCAGCAAGCTCTTGATTGCTATCATTTTCATCTAGACCGTAGTTAGCAGCAACAAAAAAGTTATCAGCATCGTAGTTGTACTTGATCATTGAGTCGTGAGCTGCACCATTAAGCTGAGAATAACCTAAAGCAGAACCACCGTAGAAGTAAGAGTAATCAGCACCGTAGATATCATCGGCAATAGTCCATTGCTGACCGATTTTAATTGAACCAAAATCACCAGAGAAACCTAGGATGTGTTGGCGGATTTTCATTTCCTCTTCTTTAACAGAAAATTCAACTTTACCAATAATGTCTAGAGAATCATTAAGTGCATATTTTGCATCAACACCTGCACGTGAAGAACCAGCACCAATAGTTGTTTTACCTTCCTTAACTGTACCAACGAACATGTCAGTACCTTGGTCGTAAGCATATTCTTTTGTGTCATCAGAAATTTTCAGCTCAGTACGTAGTTGACCGTAAAAGTCTACTGAACCTTCATCCGTTTTAAAAATTTCTGCTGCGCTTACTGAACCAGCTGCTGTCATAACCGCTAGTGCTAATAGAGTCTTTTTCATAATAAATCCACTGCCTTTTCTAAGAATGGGAGATCCTTGCCCGGTTCCCTTTTATTTTTATGACTGGTCATTACCACTCTTTGTTGGTTAACCACCGTCACTAAATTTCGAGGTCTAGATTGCAAAAGATTATCCTGCGTGTCAAATAAACTAAAAACAAACCTAAAAAAAACACAAAACCATCAAAATCAATCACTTACATTTTTTTTCATTGTTTTACGAGCAGCTTATCCTTAGTTTTATCAGGAAATATAATAATCCAAAAAAAGAACAAAACAGCATTTAACACCGCAATCAACTCATATAAACGCCAACTTTCAGAACTTAACGCCTACAAGCCAGTCTTTTTTAATATTTATATTTCGCAACATAAATAAAATAGTTAAGTTCCTGATGGTTCAGTTTTTTTTTGTGAACAAGATCTACCTTTGATTCAAAAGCAAGCTATTTCACCGCAAATGTACCGACTAGTGATATGTGCTACTATCCTCGCTCCGTTACGTAGGTCACAGTATGCTAACTACTAAAATTCAAAAATCTATTCGCACCAGTTATCAAAACCTCCAAGATCAGTTGGACAACTTTGTACCTCGTCGTGCCCAAAATTACCTTGTTGCAGAAATAGCGAAGACACTTTGTGGTCAATACCACAAAAGTAATCGCATGATTGTTGCAGAAGCGGGGACAGGGATCGGGAAATCACTGGCTTATTTAATGGCTACTATTCCTGTCGCTGTGCTCAATAATCGAAAAATAGTCATATCGACGGCGACGGTTGCGCTACAAGAACAGCTCGTCAATAAAGATCTCCCTCTATATAGAAGACTGACTGATCGAGAGTTTTCTTTCATATTAGCGAAGGGCAGACAGCGTTATTGTTGCTCCGAAAAGTTAGCCGCTGCCTGTGGGGTTGATGGCGGACAAATGGCCATGTTCGAATCTAAGCCAAAGAAGAAAGATATCGAGCAACTTCAAACCATGTATCGAAGCCTAACCCAAGGTAAATGGGATGGTGACCGCGATTCGTGGCCGAAACCCATCGACAACATGATTTGGCAGATGATTGTCAGTGATAAGCACAGCTGTAACAACAGTATGCCCACGCATAGAGACTGTCCTTTCCAGAAAGCGCGCTCAGAGTTAGATAAAGCAGACGTGATTATCGCCAATCACAGTTTAGTGATGGCAGATGCTGACCTAGGCGGCGGCGTGATACTGCCTGAACCAGAAAATAGCATCTATATATTCGATGAAGCTCACCATTTACCGCATGTAGCCAGAGATCACTCTTCTGCGGCTGCGAGCTTAAAAGGCGCGGCGTCATGGTTGGAGCGTTTGAATCAATCCATCACTAAGCTTTCAGGCCTCGCTGACGAGAAACGTGTCCACCGATTTAGAAATGAGCTGCAAGACTCAGTGCAACAGCTGATCCCTATCCTGACTCAAATGAGTAAACAGTTTGACGCTAACCACTTTGAAGACGGCTTGTATCGCTTCGAACATGGCGACTTACCTGAGTGGCTTGAGAATGAATCAAAAGATCTCAAGCAGCTCACACAAAAGGCGAGCCAAGCCGTTGCGAAGATTGCCGACCTGATTGCAGAACGAGTTAAAGACGGCGAGCTTTCAGCAAAGCTTGCAGAGCCGGCACTGGCAGAAATTGGCTTCTATATACAAAGAACAGAGAACCTTGCTCAAGTTTGGCGCTTAATGGCTGAACCGAAGAGAAAAACAGGCGCTCCTTTGGCTCGTTGGCTCGAACTTAACAAAGAAAGCGAAGGCGATTTCGTTGTGAATGTTTCGCCACTAGAGGTAGGTTGGCAACTGGATCAACAAATCTGGAGCCGCTGTGTGGGTGCCGTATTAGTATCTGCGACCATGAGGGCGCTCAACTCTTTCAGCTTTTTCTGTCATCAAGCCGGTATCAGCCAAAAAGCAGAAGATGGCGTACAGTTTTTGGCTTTGGCATCACCGTTTGATTACCAGAATCAAGCTGAGCTGATCGTTCCGGCAATGAAGTACGAACCACAAGCACCTCAGTTTACCGAATATCTTATTGAAATTTTGCCTAAGGTAATAGAAGACAAAAAAGCCAATCTCGTTCTATTCTCTTCTTACTGGCAAATGAACAAAGTTGCAGAGGCTTTAGCAACAGATTTCGTTAAAAAATCGTGGGCATTGCAGGTTCAAGGTGATACTTCACGAACTGAAATCCTAAAAAAACATAAAAAGCTAATAGACCAAGGTAAAACCAGCGTTCTTTTTGGAACTGGCAGCTTTTCTGAAGGTCTTGATCTACCGGGTGAGCTTCTTGAAAACCTCGTGATTACTAAGATTCCTTTTGGTGTTCCTACCTCTCCCGTAGAGCAAGCACATTCAGAATATATTGAATCACGCGGTGGTAACCCTTTTATGCAGATTACTGTTCCAGATGCGAGTAAAAAGCTTATTCAATCTGTGGGCAGACTACTGCGTAAGGAAAAAGATTCTGGTAAAGTCACGATCCTTGATAGACGCATAGTAACGAAGCGATACGGAAAGTCCCTACTCGATTCACTACCGCCTTTTAAAAGAACAATAAAATACTAATATCCCCTGCCCTTGAGGCAGTTATGGGCCTGTCATCGCTAGGCCCTTGCATTCACAACCCAACATGACTAATCCATCGGTTTTTCATGTGGCTGCCCTATCAGCCGATAACGAGAACACTAGCTATTTATGGAAATGATTGAGCCAACCATGTTGGTCATACTTGCTCTGGTTGCATTTGCAGCAGGCTTTATTGATGCTGTCGCAGGTGGCGGAGGGATGTTAACCGTTCCAGCTTTACTATCACTTGGTTTACCGCCACACATCGCATTGGGTACTAACAAGCTTGCAGCAACCTTCGCTTCATCTACAGCTGCATTCACTTACTACCGTAAAAAGCTGTTCAAGCCTGAGTGTTGGGTCAATGCATTCATATCTACTTTAATCGGTGCGACAATCGGCACACTCACTGTTGATGCTATTAGCACAGAGTGGTTAGAGAAGGTATTGCCGTTAGTCATTCTTGCCGCTGCGGTCTATACCATTTTTCATAAAACTCCAGATGTGAGCCATAATGTGTCTCCCAAGCCTTGCCCTGTACTTAAGAGAAAGCAAAAGTACCAAGGATTCATTCTTGGCTTTTATGATGGGGTTGCTGGCCCAGGAACTGGCGCGTTTTGGACGGTAAGCTCTATGGCGCTTTATCGCTTAAATATCTTACTTGCCTCTGGTTTATCCAAAGCTATGAACTTTACTAGTAACTTTACCTCTTTGGTGACCTTCGCGATTCTTGGACATATTGATTGGGTTCTAGGTTTAACCATGGGTCTTTGTTTAATGGCTGGAGCGTTCGTTGGCGCTCACTCTGCAATTCGTTTCGGTGCTACATTTATACGACCGGTGTTTGTTACCGTAGTAAGCGTACTTGCAATTAAACTGGCATATGAAGCTTGGTTTGTGAACTTATAGGCAGTAGCCAACGGGAAGTGAAATGAATCAATTTTCAAAGCTAAAAAGTGTCATTGATACCTTGATTGGCCATTGCTCTCAGGTTGATAAATCTCGAGGGGCTTATCATCAAGCCTTGTTTGACCGAGCCTTATTTAAATGTGGCGCCTCTGTTTTGCTTCCCTATGCACTTGAAACTCAGGCAACGTACCGCACCATTGTACGTGAACAAACCTCAAATCAACTGACCGCATCCAGAGCCAACTATCTCACGGAAAAGCTGACAAATCAGATTGCTGCAATCCAAAGAGAGTTAGCCAACCATGATTTACGCTTAGACCGAAAAAGTAAGTCAGGGAAAACCCTTAACGACCTATACAACGAACTCGCTCAGCACCAAGACTGGCAAAAGCGATTGGTCGATTTAGTGCGAGTACGAAAATTAGCGTTTGATTCTGCGCCTCGCCACAGTAAGAAAAAAGCGGAAGAGGCTTGGCAGTTAGCAAAAGAGCGATTAGAACGCTGTGAAGACTCAATGAAAAATATTGAGAGACTGATTAACTTAGAGAACCCTAAGCGAAATGAACACTGATAACACACCATCACCACTGGATAACGCACCAGAAGAAGTTAAGTTAGCTGTCGACCTGATCTATCTGCTCGAAAGCAACGAAATCGATCCAAAAGTCGCATTAGAAGCAATCAAAATTGTCCAGCAAGATTTACAAGCCAAACTAGCATCTAGCATCTAGCATCTAGCATCTAGCATCTAGCATCTAGCATCTAGCATCTAGCATCTAGCATAAAAATATACAGGATTCACATGTACCAACTTAGCTTTTCTATGCCCGAGTTTCTTGAAAACTACTGGCATAAAAAACCAACCATCTTAAAGGGTGGCTTCCAAAACTTCGTCGACCCAATTTCGCCGGAAGAACTTGCTGGTTTATCGATGGAAGAAGAAGTGGATTCTCGCTTTGTCTCTAACCTCGACAATCAGTGGACTGCAGAACACGGCCCATTCTCTGAAGAAAAATTTGGCGAATTAACCGAAAGTCATTGGCAACTGATCGTTCAAGCTGCGAACCACTGGCACCAAGGCGCAAATCAGCTGACTGAGGCATTCCAAGCGTTACCAAACTGGTTATTCGACGATCTCATGATCTGTTACTCAGCACCTGAAGGCGGCGTAGGCCCACATATTGATCAATACGATGTCTTCATCATTCAAGGTCAAGGTAAACGTCAATGGAAGGTTGGCGCTAAAGATGTTGGCCAATACAAAGAGACTGTTCAAGCGTCTGCACTTCGTCAAATTGAAGGTTTTGACCCGATCATTGATGAAACTTTAGAGCCGGGCGATATCCTTTATATCCCACCGGGTTTCCCACATGAAGGGAACACGTTAGAGCCGTCAATGAGCTACTCTATTGGCTACCGCTCCCCTAAAGAACAAGAGCTGATCAGCAACTTTGCCGATTTTGTGCTTGCTCATGATATGGGTGACGTACACCTGCACGATCCAGAATTCAAAACGCAAGAAGGCTACGGAAAAATTCGTTCATCGGATTTAAGCAATCTCACAGACATGTTGAAATCTGCACTAGAGCAACCTGAAACCATCAGTGAATTCATGGGCTGTCTGCTAAGCCAATCACGCCACCAACTTGATATCGTTGCTCCTGAGCCACTATGGACTCAAGAAGAGATCGCTCAACACTTAGAGTCTGAAGGTGAGATTCACCGAGTATCAGGCTTAAAAGCGCTCTACCACGAAAATGAAAGCAACACAGCTTACATCAATGGCGAAGTGGTTAAGGTTGATGAAGCGGATTCTTCGTTACTCAACATACTTTGCGATGAGACCATGATTACCTCGGCTACTGCCCTATCTCCTTCGGGCATAACTGTCGTGACTGAATTGGTCAACAAAGGCTACTGGTTTATCGAAGAGTAAGCAGCGTCAACCGCTGGTTATTGCATAGCCTCTAAATAAACAATTAAAAAAGGGACAAATGAAATCTTCATTTGTCCCTTTTTCTATTCAAGAACTGGTTAAGGCTTAATGCTTATACCTTGAACTGATTGACCAACTTCTGTTGCTGTTGAGACAGTTGGTCAATTTCATTACCCACTTGCTCAGAAGCCGCGGCTTGCTCCAAGATCTTCGCACTCAAATCGCGAATATTAACCACGCTTTGATTTACTTCACCGGAAACCGATTGTTGCTCTTCAGCTGCTCGAACGATCTGACTGTTCATATCACTGATCGCCTCAATAGAAGTAAAGATCGACCCCAGATCTTCAACTGCTTTCTGAACGTGTAGTGCTGTGTCGTTTGCAAGTATATTGCCTTCTTGTATCGCTTCAACGACATCTTGAGTTCCAGCATGAACCTTGTCGATCACCGCTCTGATCTCACCAACCGATGATTGTGTGCGACTTGCGAGGTTTCTTACCTCATCCGCAACAACAGCAAAGCCACGGCCTTGTTCGCCAGCACGAGCCGCTTCAATCGCCGCATTCAATGCCAGTAAGTTAGTTTGCTCAGAAATCCCCTCAATAACACTTAAGATCTCGGTGATGTTACCGTTATTTTTTGCCAACTCTTCAACAATAGGAACAGCACTCGACATACGTTCCACCAGCTTTCTCATTTCACCGGCTGAAAGTTCGATGACTTGTTGCCCTTGTTGAGCAGAACGATTCGCTTCACAAGCAGCATCAACCGCCACTTCTGCATTTTGTACCACTAAGCCCGCTGTTTGAGTCATCTCTTCGGCCGCTGTCGCCACAAGATCGACTTCTTTAAATTGAGATTCGCTACTTTCTCGGGTACTTGATGCCGATGCTTTAGCCTGGCTTGTCGTGCTCGCCACTTGTTCAGTGGTGTGAATAACTTCTTTGATCGTGTGTTGTAGCTTGTCTAAGAATAAGTTGAACCCTTTAGATAACTGACCTATTTCGTCTTGAGACTTAACCTCTAAACGCTGTGTCAAATCCCCTTCACCAGAAGCGATGTCATTAAGTCGCTCAACCACTTGTCGAATAGGCTTCACAATTGAAAGGGAAGCAAATGCGATAATGGCTAAACCGAACAAAATGAACACAGTACCGGCAATCACTTCCGTCTTAATGCCTTCACTTAGCTTAGTACTAATGATGGAATCCAATTTGTTGGCATCAGCGACGACGCTCTCTCTCGGAATCTCAAACAACACACCCCAAGTTTGGTTAGCCGCAACAACAGGCGCAAAGGCAAGTAACCACTCACCGTTCTCGCTCCATTGCGTTGTCACTTCACCACCAAAGATAAAGTCGGTCATTAAATCACTGTTTGTATTGCCACTTTGGAAAGTTGAACCGACTGCAATGCTTGAATCATCAGAAGCGATGACCGAACCATCTAGACTAACCACGTAAGCTTTACCCGCACCGTTAAACAAGCTCTGGTCAGATTGAGTAATCACACTGGTTAAACCATCAAGTCTTAGATCAATACCAAGAAAACCAATAGCAACGTCGTCAACCAAAATAGGGACTGAAATAGAGGACGTAAGTAGTGCTACACCACCGCTGTTCACGACTCTCGGCGTACTAATACACGTTTGCCCTGAAGACAAAGGACAGTAAAAACGTTCGCTATTGCTGTCATCATTCAAGATAGATTCTGAAAGAACGTTCGCTAGAACATTTTCACCGTTATCTGCCACCTTCCAGTAAGGAGCAAAACGACCTTTTTCGTTAGAACCAACATAATCAGCATCGACATAATTCGCATCTTCACTATCGAGCAAGTCAGGCTTGAAAACTAGATACGCTCCTTGAATAGAGTCGAAGTTTAAAACCGAGCGACGAACCATTTCATCCAAGGCGGTACGAAGCTCTTCACTTGGTGTAAAGTTTTCGTCTGCATTGTTTTTTAGAAACTGAGCACTGGCCGCAAGCATCTCTGCGCGGTAAATAGCTTCGTCTACATAACGTTGAGTTTCTTGAGCGTTTAGCTGAGAAACAGACGCCAGCAACTGCTGAGTTTTATTGATAACTGATTCTGAAC
The DNA here is from genome assembly GCF_041474095.1 of Vibrio sp. 10N.222.54.A3. Taxonomy (NCBI): domain Bacteria; kingdom Pseudomonadati; phylum Pseudomonadota; class Gammaproteobacteria; order Vibrionales; family Vibrionaceae; genus Vibrio; species Vibrio sp. 10N.222.54.A3. Next base: position 44,913 of record NZ_JBFRTN010000109.1, on the reverse strand, counting down.
TTTGAGATTTGATGACTTGTTGATTGCTCGTCGCGTTGTAGATCGAGAAACCAATAAGAGACAGTGACGTAATGATTAAACAACAACCTGCTAAGAGGGTTATTTTCCACTGTACCGATAGAGAGCGCATTTAATATCCTTATTTAAGCCAAAAGACTTCCATAACCATAACTATCACATCGACAACGAATTGCTGTACACAATGTAAATGAGTTAGACGAATAGCTTAGCGGATAATTACAGCACAAATTGCTTACATATAAAACGAAAGTTTATACAAATGTTAATAGAGCGTGTTTTCTTCCTTTTTTCTGTGATTTCAAATGATGTACTCATATAATCATTAGCTGTGTTGCTTAGGTTTTAGCGCTTTGGACATAGCCAGAACATCGATATTTAAAGGAAGCCCACTCCACCCTCTCCCTCTTTAAAATGCAGTAACTTCGGATTAGTTTTTATAATCCAAGTTATAGATTTTTATCTTGCTCAACTTCACACTTTTTGATTGCTAAGCCCGCAATCAAGATCTAATATCTCGCGCCTAGATTCCCTGAACACTTTATTCATTTGGCTCTCCTTTAATGGAGCGCTAAGGCTTTTTACGTCTTAATTTTTGGAGAGATACGCAAATGTCCGCCTCGTTTCCATTAGCGAAACTTACCTTTTTAATCGCTATTCTGACTGCCGTAGGTCAAATGACTCAAACGATGTACGTGCCTTCTATCGGTCATATGGCAGGTGAGTTCTTAGTTTCGGCATCTTCACTGCAGGCAGTGATGGCGTGTTACTTGATCCCTTATGGTCTGTCGCAATTTGTTTACGGCCCACTTTCAGATCGCCTAGGTCGTAAACCGATCATCGTGATTGGTTTGATCATCTACATCATCGGTACTTTGGTAGCATTGTTCGCTCACGAATATGAATGGTTCTTAGCGGGCAGCTTTATCCAAGGTTTGGGCATCGGTTGTGGTGGTGCGATGTCTCGTACATTGACTCGCGACTGTTTTGAAGGCGCAGAGCTGCACCGTGCAAACAGCTTGATTAGCATGTGTGTGATTTTCTCACCATTGATGGCTCCTATACTGGGTGGTTACCTAACAGAAGTTTTCGGCTGGCGTTCTAGCTACTTATTCCTTGCGCTGTTTGGTATTGCTGTTGTGATCACTATGATGACGAGCATGATGGAAACACTGCCGAAAGAACGACGCAAGCATGAATCGGTTGCCAACAGCTACAAGTTCGTTCTGTCTGATAAACGTTTCCAAGGTTTCTTATTGGTATTAGTCGCAACCTTTGCTGGTGTAGCCGTATTTGAAGCAGCGGCAGGTGTGTTGCTTGGTGGCGTACTTGGCTTACCGGCAACCACAGTAAGCTTGCTGTTTGTCTTGCCTATTCCAGGTTACTTAGTCGGTGCAGGCTTATCTAGTTACATCGCACAACGTCGCTCTGAGCGCCGTGCATTGAATGTTGGTCTGGTTGCGATATTGGTAGGCTCAACAGTGGTATTGATACCGGGTCTGTTTGGTCAAACAACAGCATTAACTTTGATTGGCGGTGCCACAATTTACTTCTTGGGCGCTGGCATATTATTCCCAGCAGCAACAACAGGGGCACTTTCGCCATTCCCGTACCACGCTGGTACTGGAGGTGCGATTTTAGGTGGTATGCAAAACCTAGGTGCTGGCATCGCAACACTATTGGCATCGTTCTTCCCAGCTCAAGACCAACTGCCACTCGGTTGCCTGATGATTGCTATGTCATTCATCGCTATGCTTGGTTTACGTTGGGTTAATCGTAAACCTGACCACTCAAACGAAATGCCATTGGCTATTTAACGTAAAACTCGAATCTTGCTAAACAAAGGAAAGGGACATACTGAAAAGTGTGTCCCTTTTTGTTGCACATTTATTCCTTCCACTCTCACGTATCAGTAATTTCATTTAACATTACTTTGATTTTTTGAAAACAATAACAGACACTTACGATGAAGGTGCATATCCAGAATCCAATTATAAATAATATCACTGGAAGATACCCAACCAACAAAGGATGCTGGCATCAAAAAGAGTAAGGTGCACACTAAGGATATATAGATGCGTATCGCTTTAACCACATTAGCCGTATCAATAGCGCTTTTCGCCGGATGCAGCAATCAAGGAATCTCAACCATGAACCACTACTCTCAATCACAACTCGTCGCTCAACAAACCCAAGCACCCGTTGCTAAGAAAGTCCCTCACGCAATGACGATTCATGGTGAAACCCGAATCGATGATTACTATTGGATGCGCGATGATGCACGCCAAGATCCAGAGATATTGCAACAACTTGAGCAAGAGAATCAGTACGCAGATACGGTGTTGAAACATACAGAAGCAGCACAAAAACAATTATTTGAAGAGATTAAAGGCCGAATCGCGAAAGACGACAATTCGGTACCGGTTCGCAAAGGCAGTTACTACTACTCGAATAAGGTCACAGGCGACAACGAATACCCAGTTCACCTGCGTGAAAAAAACTTTTTAGGCACAGACAAGCAAGTCATCTTAGATGTAAACGAGCTAGCAAAAGAGCATGAATTCTTCAGTATTGGTGGCTTAACGATCAGCCCAGACGAAAACTTGTTGGCCTATGGCGAAGATACGCTAAGCCGCCGCATTTACACCATCAAGATCAAAGACCTCACAACAGGTGAATACCTAAAAGATGAAATTGAAGGCGCTTCAAGTGCTATCGCGTGGCAAAACGACAACCAAGCCTTCTACTACATCAAAAAAGATCCACAAACATTGCTGGGTTATCAAGTTTACCGCCACGTGTTAGGCAGCGCTCAAGCAAGCGATCAGTTAATCTACGAAGAAGCCGATAGCGCTTACTACACCTCTTTGAGTAAAAGCAAAGATGGAGAACAGGTCTACATTTGGCATTCGAGCACAGAAACCAGCGGTGTCTCAGTCATCGATGCCAACAACCCAAAGGCTACAGCTGAGGCTTTCTACCCAAAAGAGACCGGCATAGAGTACAGCATCGCTAAGCTAGGTGATTGGTATTACATCTACACCAACTACCAAGCGGTCAACTTCCGTTTAATGAAAGTCACAACCGAAGAGATGCATGATCGCTCAAAATGGGTCGATGTCATCCCAGCAGACGATAATACTCAGCTTGTAGATTTCGAGTTGTTTGATGACCATCTTGTCTACGAGCAACGCGCGGATGGCTTGTCTACAGTGAAAGTTCGCCAACTCTCAACAGGCCACGAGTTTCCACTTGAATTTAACGACACCGCATTTGCCGCTTACCTAACGAGTAACTATGAATTAGATAACGCAAAAGTTCGTATCTATTACAGCAGCTTAACCACGCCAGGTACTTACTATGATTTCGACCTAAGTACAGGTGAATCCGAGCTCATGAAGAAAACACCCGTATTAGGTGATTTCGAAGCGGATAACTACCAATCAGAGCGAATCATGATTACGGCTCGCGATGGTAAGCAAGTTCCTGTCTCTTTGGTTTATCGTAAAGACTTATTTAAGAAAGACGGCACTAACCCAATCTACCAATACGGCTATGGGTCTTACGGCTCTACGATTGAACCTACCTTCAGCTCAACTCGCCTAAGCCTACTGGATAGAGGTTTTGTTTATGCCATCGCACATGTCCGCGGTTCAGAAATGCTTGGTCGCCCTTGGTATGAAGATGGCAAAAAACTGACCAAACAAAACACGTTCAACGACTTTATTGATGTAACCAAAGAGCTTGTTGAAGAAGGCTACGGCGCGAAAGATAAAGTGTTCGCCGTTGGGGGGTCTGCTGGCGGTCTATTGATGGGAGCAATCATCAACCAAGCATCAGAACTGTACCGTGGTATTGGTGCACATGTTCCGTTTGTAGACATTGTGACAACCATGCTCGATGAATCGATCCCTCTAACCACCAATGAGTATGACGAATGGGGTAACCCGAACGATAAAGCCTACTACGATTACATGCTGGGGTACTCACCGTACGACAACATTAAGGTACAAAACTACCCGAACATGTTGGTAACGACAGGCCTGCATGACTCACAGGTGCAGTACTTTGAGCCAATGAAATGGGTTGCGAAGCTGCGTGAAATGAAAACAGACAACAACGTATTGCTGTTCAAAACCGATATGGAAGCCGGTCACGGTGGCGCTTCTGGCCGATTTAAACGATTAAAAGAAGACGCACTTGAATACGCGTTCTTTTTGGATTTACTTAAGACTCAATAGATTCTACGTAACTGTAAGTATTCACATCATTTAATGTCGCCATTTTGTCTCTACAAAGTGGCGACAGAAATTATTAAGCATGGTTAAATACGATGAACCATGAAATCCACCAAATCAAAAACCTTTAAAAACAAGTAGTGCCAAAGGTTTACGAGAGGTATAAAAACAAATGAAAGTAATTAGCTTCAACATCAACGGTCTTAGAGCCCGCCTTCACCAACTGCAAGCTATTATCGACAAACACCAACCCGACGTGATTGGTCTGCAAGAGATAAAAGTGCACGATGAAGCCTTCCCAATTGCTGATGTTGAAGCAATGGGCTATAAGGTTTACTTCCACGGTCAAAAAGCCCACTACGGTGTGGCAATGTTGTGTAAGCAAGAGCCTATTTCTGTGCAGAAGGGTTTCCCAACAGATAATGAAGACCATCAAAAACGCATGATCATGGCGACGTTTGAAGATGAAGATGGTGAAAAGGTTACCGTGCTAAATGGCTACTTCCCTCAAGGGGATAACATCAAGCATGAAACAAAATACCCGTACAAACGCCAGTTCTATAAAGACTTAATGACTTACTTAAACGATTATCACAACAAAGATGAGCAAGTGATTGTGATGGGCGACATTAATATCAGCCCTATCGACGCAGACATCGGCATTGGTGAACCTAATGCGAAACGTTGGTTAAAAACAGGTAAATGCTCTTTCCAACCAGAAGAGCGAGAATGGTTGAAAACATTGATGGACTGGGGCTTTGTAGACAGCTTCCGCTTGCTGCACCCTGAAGTGAATGATCAATACTCGTGGTTTGATTACCGCTCAAAAGGCTTCGTAGACAACCGCGGCCTGCGTATTGATGTAGTCCTAGCGACTCAAAAGCTTGCCGATAAGTGTACTGAAGCTGGCATCGATTACGAGCTACGCGGCATTGAAAAACCGTCAGATCACGCTCCGATTTGGTCGACGTTTAAATAAAATCCAAATTAAATTTCAAATCAAAAATGCACAAGCTTTTGTTTAGCTTGTGCATTTTTTTTACTTAGCTCAAATCCACTCAAAAAGCTTGAGATAGTTCACATTCTCGCCACTGCCCATCTATACTATTTGGACAACCAATGGAGAGAGTTTTGTATGGACGCAAAGCCTTGGGCCGGTATAAATCCAATTAATCTGCGTAGTTTACTTCCGATGATGGTGGTCAGCGGAGCGATCAGCGTATTGATGTTAGTCGTTCCCTTATTCAGCCTTCAAGTGTTTGATCGAGTCCTCTCAAGTCAAAGTTTAGATACGCTTCTATTCTTGGCTTTCATTGCTGTGTTCCTACTTACAGCCCAAGCGTTCCTTGACGCGTCTAGAGCCAAGTATGCACAAAAGAAAGCGATCAAATTTGAATTTATCGCGTCTCAGCAGCTATTTGAACAAACCTCCTTCTCATCGAAATCAAAAGAAAAACATCTGTTCAACGATATAAGTGAGGTAAAGAGCCTACTCTCTTCTCCAGCCTACTTTGTCATGTTTGATCTGCCATTCACTCCCCTTTTTCTTATTATTATGTTTGCGATTCATCCATATATAGGATTAGTCGGTGTGGGTGCCGTTGTTTTTATTCTCATGACAACATTGCTTTCTCATTGGGTTAAATCTAAGCACTTTAAAACCACTTACTTAAGCCAGCTCGCAACACAAAGAAAAAACGACGAGTGCTTTCAAAAACACGCCACGATCTTTAGCCAACATCAACAACAAGGTTTAAGTCAGACCTACCAAGAAATATTGGCGGAGAAGAGCTGGTCTCGAAGCCATTTAGATCAAGCCACCTGTTCACTGAGTGCATTTTCTCGTTACATACGTATGGTCCTTCAACTCATCATCATGGCTGTCGGAGCAAGTCTAGTCATTCAAAATGCCATGTCTGCTGGTGGAATGATTGCGGGTTCAATCCTAATGGCGAGAGCACTCCAGCCAATTGAGATGCTCTCTAGTGGTATTCAAGCATGGAAAACTGGTTTGGATGCAAACAAACGCTTAGCTAAGGAATTTGCTTCTCATACTAAACATACCGAGCGAACCGAGTTGGAAACAATTAAAGGTGATCTGGTCATCGACAACGTCACATGGTTCGCGTCTGAAAAACTTAACAAGCCGACTCTTAATGGTTTGAAGCTAAGACTGGAATCAGGAAATCGAGTCGCATTGATAGGCCCTAGCGGGTCAGGTAAGTCTTCCATCTGCAAAATGATCACTAACGGCATATCGCCCTCAAAAGGTGGCATTTCTATCGATGGACTCAATGTTGAGTTGTGGAATCTGAATCAGTTCAAACACACCGTCGGTTATGTTCCTCAGCACATCGACTTTTTACATGGCACTGTCAAACAAAATATCGCCCGATTTGATTCCAACGTTACGGATAGCCAAATCGTCAGATCCGCTATTCAAGCCGGTGTGCATGATGCTGTTGTCGCCTTACCGAATGGATATGAAACGATTATCGGTTCTTTTGGTCATCAGTTATCTGGTGGACAAGCCCAGAAACTTGCCATCGCAAGAGCATTGGTTTTCTCACCTAAGCTACTCGTGCTTGATGAGCCTGATTCCCATCTCGACAAAGAAGGCGAAGAGTTTCTTGTTTCGCTATTACAATTGGCGAAAGAGAAATCCATTTCTGTCGTGATGGTAACGCATAACCCAAGCTTACTCAGACATGTCGATTGGGTTGTTGAATTGAAAAACGGCCAGATAACGCAAGCAGGCGAAGCGAGTAAAGTTGTCCGGTCGCTCTTCAATGTCGCTTCCTCGGAGGTGTCGAATGGCTAGTATTCATCATGACGATAAAGGTATTCACTTCGACGATGGTAGAAAACTGATCTTTTCTACATTCAAAATACAGGTGTTCATCTGGTTAGTTCTTGTGACTACTCTTGGTGGCTTTGCTGCTTGGGCATACCTAGCCCCGCTTTCTTCTGCTGCCATTGCGCCAGGCGTGATTATCGTAGAATCAAAGCGAAAACCCATTCAGCACTTAGAAGGCGGGATTGTAGAAATCGTCCATGTTTCTGACGGCGACCATGTTCAAAAAGACGAACTGCTCATCACGTTAAGTCACACACAAGCTCAAGCATCGCTTCTAAGGCTAAGAGCTCAGTGGCAAAGTGATTTAGCGCGGCTGAACCGCTTACAATCAGAGTTAGCGAGTCATCAAGAAATTCAATTTGATATGAGATTACTCTCCCTTATGAGTGACCCAAACGTATCAAGCTTACTTGATACGCAGAGTAAACTTTTCAGCAAAAGACAATCGTTAAAATCCGGTGAATCCGATGTGTTACAGCAAAAAGTCGAGCAATCAAAACTTGATCTGCAAGGCTTCCAACAACGATTCTTAGCCGGAAACCGAAGCCTGAAGTATTTAGAAGAACAGGTACAAATGCACCAAGATTTGCTTGTTTCCGGTAACACATCCAAATCTCGGTTATTGGATTTACAGCGAGAACGCTCTCAATTACAAGGTAACGTTGCTGACCTCAAAGCTAGGATTGGCCACGCCAAACGCACCATCGCCGAAGCGAAATTAGAGCTGATTAACGCCGATTATACTTACGCCAAAACGCTCGGCGAAGAGATACAAGATTTAGAAAGAAAGCTGAATGAAACCAGAGAGGCTATGGTCAATGCTCAAGATATTCTTACCCGGGTTGAAATAAGAGCACCTCAAAGTGGTGTGGTGGTTGGACTTAATGTGGTCTCCGAAAATGCCATCGTTCCACCCGGTGAAACCTTGATGGAATTGGTTCCGCAAAATGACGAGTTGATTGTAGAAGCGTTAGTGAAGCCAGAAGACATCGAAGCCTTACGAATTGGCTTGGATACCCAAGTAAGACTGACTGCATACAGTTTCCGTAAAACACCACCGATTCGTGGAAAATTAGTCCATATTTCGGCTGACCGCATTAGCGATCAAGCTACAGGATCTTCTGCTTACTTAGCGAGAGTATCGTTAGATAAGTCTGAGCTAGAAGCATTAGAAAACATCTCATTGTATCCGGGCATGCCCGCAGAAGTGATGATATTACTTGAGCAACAAACACCGCTCGAGTATCTACTCAACCCACTCTCTGTGAGCGCCTATAAGGCAATGAGAGAAATTTAACCAAGCGCACAAAGAAGATAAAGCCAAACTCATCGTGAGGTGAGGACGGAAAGCTCCAGATCTCAGGGATGAAGCCGAGATGGCTGGGCTGCCTCTATGTATCGAATGATATGTGAGGAAAAAACGATGGCAGAAGTAACCAATACAGCAGCAGGACTGAAAAGTAATGGTAGCAATGATACCAATATACTAGTAGATGGTCCTAACCTCCCCACCCCAGAATCTAGAGATGTCAACAATGACCTTTCTAACCTCAGCGGCGATAACCTCGAAGTACGAGCCGGTAAAGGCGACGACATTGTGCATGCCGGCAGCGGCGATGACTTTATCGCTGCTGGACGTGGATCGGACACAATTAAAGCAGGTGCCGGAAACGATGTGGTTGAAGCTTGGAATCATTCGCTCAATGCTGGTGATGAAGCCGGCGTTAACCGCGATTTAAGCGCGGCACGCGATAAAGATTTAGAAGCGCTAGGAGAAGAGTGTGTTGACGACATTGTGGTTGCAGGTGCCGGTGATGATTATGTTGAAGGCGGTGCGAACAATGACATTATTTATGGTGACAGAGGCGCTGGTGCAGAATTTGGCGAAAACCTAATCAGCGATGGTGATTTTGAAGCTTTTGACCTTGGCAATACATGGGGAACAGCGCCAAGCGCCGGTGCATGGAACGCCGAGGTTGGCAGTATCGAGATTCAAGAACAACTGCATGGCGGTGTCCCAGCTGATGGTTACGGGACTGATATCGCCAGTGGTCACTTCCTAGAATTAGACTCGCATGGCGCGAATTCAAATTCAACCGTCTCCCAAACATTTACGGTCGATGACGACGGTATATATCAACTCGATTTTTCCTACGCTTTCCGTAATAAAGGAGGCGATAGCACCACCGCTCCTTTCACAGTCCAAATAATGGCGGGCACCGACGTTGTATTCGAGAAGTCTTTCCAAGACATTGACGGCGTCGATGATGATTGGGATCTGTTTAGCGAAGATGTCGATCTCTCTTCAGGAAATTACTCACTCAATTTTATTGCCGACGGCGCAGAAGACACCTTTGGGGCTCTGATTGATAATGTGTCATTGAAGCAGGTACTGCATAACGATGTGCTCATTGGTGATAACGGGCCAGACGCTGCAAATGAAGGCGCCGCTGGGAACGACTTGATTCGAGGCGGTAAAGGGAATGACGTAATTATCGGCGATAACTTTGAAGCGCTGTCGTTTAACGAAGGAACCGGCGAGTTTGAATTAGCGGAGCCAACGACATCCGTCGACCTATCAGCAAATTCAACCGCCTACAACGCTGATGGATCTGTCGGTACCGTTGATACAGGTAATGCAAGTTCTGGCGGTACAGGTTATGGGGTAGATGGCGCAGCAGAGGCTGGCGTGCTTGCTCAAATTGGCTTCAGCTACGACGGCGGTTCTGGTGAAGGTGCATCAGAGATGTTTTCTGTCAGCTTAGACGAACATACAATGATTGCTAAAGTCGGTATATCCAACCTCTACTTAAATGAAGGCGACAATGGCGTAGATGAGGCTGGCCATTGGGCAGCATATCGAGAAGGTATTCTGGTCGCTGAGGGCGATTTCATTGCGAGCGATTTAGCGGATGGCAATAACAACAGCGGTTATCTAAACATCGGTCCTGATGAGACTGGCTTTAAAGCCTTTGATGAACTTCAGTTTACTGCCGTTGGTCCTGCATTTGACAAAAACGGAGACGCTAATGCCGATTCAAGTGACTACTACGTCACTTCTGTTACCACCGATGGCCTAACGGGTGACGGAACCGATATATTGCGCGGTGGTCGTGGGGACGATGTCATTCTTGGTGGTGACAACGCCAAAGGTGGCATACCTGAACTCGATCCTGAGACGGGTTACTACGATGTAAGTAGCTTCAGAGGGACTATTGACGTCACTATGGAAGGCACCGAAGCGGGCTTCGAAAATTCGTTTGGTTACTTCACAAAAGACAGTGAAGGCAATGTAAACGCTGAAGTCATTTGGGGGAATGTGAAAGATCACCTTCCAAACTCTGAAGCTGGCAACAGCTTTAGTCTCGATTTGGGGCACTGTGATGATTGCGTTGATACGCTCGGGTTCTTCATTATCCCAGATGGCGGGAATGACGGTTTCGTCTCAGGCGAAAGTATCGCAATTGACTTAAACACTCAACAAGCGACCAGCTCTAACAATAGTGACCACCCCTTCTTGCTGGGCGTACAAGATTTAGTCGGTAGTAACGGCAACCTTACCTTAGATGTTAGCGGCATTAACAACTTCAATCCGGGTACAGAACTCGGAAATCAGTTCTGGAATGACAACCCTGGCGGTGATGGTGACTTCGATGATGTGGTAACCACCGTTGAAATCGACGACCAACCAGAGCAATTGTTTGGTGGTAAAGGCGATGATTGGCTTGATGGCGGAGACGGAATCGACCATATCAAAGGCGGTAAAGGCGATGACATCATCATTGGTGGTGGTGGTGCAGACGAAATCCGTGCTGGTAAAGGCAACGATACAGTAGCCTTTGATGCAGAGGATACTCTAATTCATGGTGGTAAAGGGTTCGATGTACTGGTCGCCAATGACCCTGGTGGTGTCGATATCGACATGTCGAAGGGGTCAAACATCAATGGGTTTGAAGCAGTCATAGGGGGAGACTCAGCTAATGACAAACTGACTATTTCTCTAGGTAAAACCTTCAATCAAAACCATGACCTTGATGGTAATAGAGCAAAGAACGACGACCAAGTTGCTGAATTCTTTGCTTTAGGAATTGAAGATATCGACGCAAGTCATCTTCAAGGATTCCAATACCAAACCGCAACATCAGTGACGCTAGACCAAGATATGCAAGATAAACTTGGACTCGATGGAACTGAAACGATTACCGCTTATAGCTTCACCAAAGGAGGCAAAGAAGTCATCATCTACACTGATGCATCCTTTGATGGTGATTTCATTGGCGTTAATGAAGTTTAATTGCTTTTTGAACTAGTAAATCAGAAGCAAAGTTAAAGGACTTATTGCTTGTGTAATAAGTCCTTTTTGCTTCAAAGAGCTACTCAACTAATTCCTATACAAACCCTAAATAAGAACGGCGCTCAATGAGCGCCGTTTTGTTAACTGTGTGAATACCGTGCAATTAGCTAAGGGGTCTTAGATAAGCAAGGAAACGCTTCTCTGCGAATTTGAAAATCGCGATGATGATGAACGTTAGTGCCATGTAGAACAGACCTGCCGTTAGGAAAGACTCGAATGGGGCATAGTAACGAGAGTTAACCAAACGAGCTGCACCGGTTAGATCCATAATGGTTACGATACCAGCTACCGCAGAGCCGTGAAGCATGAAGATAACTTCGTTACTGTAAGCCGGTAATGCACGACGTAGAGCACTTGGTAAGATGATACGACGGTAAGTCTTAGGTGTGCTCATGCCGTAAGCTTTTGCTGCTTCCACTTCACCTTTCGGTAAGCCATTAATCGCACCGCGAATGATCTCAGCAGTATAAGCTGACGTGTTAAGGATGAATGCCACCAAAGCACAGAACCACGCGTTTTCCCATAATGTGTCTTTCACTGGGAAGAATTGGTCCATACCGTAGTAAATCAGGTACAGCTGAACCAGTAATGGCGTACCACGGAAGAAATAGATGAATGACCAAGCCGGAGCATTAATCAGCATATTTGGGCTGTTACGAGCAATCGCTAATGGTATGGCGACGAATAAGCCAATGATCAAAGCAACGCAAACCATCCAAGCCGTTGTCCATAAACCACCAAGGTAAATCGGCAGGCTTTCAATTATCAATGAAAAGTCCATAACTACCTCGCGTGGATACTGAATTTACGTTCAACCAGCTTAAGTAAGCCCGTTGAAACACTGGTGAAGAATAAGAAGATAATCGCCACAGTCATGTAGAAAGTGAATGGCATTTTGGTTGAACCCGCCGCCAGTGCACTAACACGTACCATGTCTTCTAGGCCAATAATCGAAACCAGCGCAGTGGTTTTAAGTAATACCAGCCAGTTATTCCCAAAACCCGGTAATGCGTGACGAATCATCTGCGGTAGCAGTATGCGGTGAAACGCCTTTACAGGGCTCATACCATAAGCTTTTGCCGCTTCCATTTCACCGCTGTCGACAGCCATGATGGCACCACGGAACGTTTCTGCCATATAGGCACCGAAAATAAAGCCTATGGTTAAGACACCAGCAACAAATGGGCTGACATCAATATAATCAGGTAAGTAAGCGGTCCATTCGTGGTTAGGATCACTGGATGCAAACCACTCGTTGAGCCACTCGTTGATGGAATACAAACTGTTGTTTAAAAGGATTTGTCCACCAAAGAAAATCAGCATCATCAGTACGAGATCTGGAATGCCTCGAATGACGGTTGTGTAGAGGGTTGCAATAGCACGAGCCCAGCGATAAGGCGCGAGTTTTGCTAAGGCACCTAGCATACCAAGAACCATAGCTAAAATTAGCGACAGCAAGGCAACTTCGATTGTGAGCACCGCCCCTTTCAGGATCGACGCTTCATATCCTTGTAAATCAAACATAATGGATTCCAACAGAACTGCGAAAAAGTTGGTAAGACAGGGAGAGGAGAACCTCTCCCTTAAGAATTGACGCTAAAGATTACTGACCGTATACGTCGTAGTTGAAGTATTTAGCCGCGATATCTTGGTAGATGCCTTTTTCACGTAGTGAAAGGATTGCCGCATCTAATTGCTTAGTCAGATCTTTGTCTTGCTTACGAACAGCAATACCCATACCTTCACCGAACCACTTAGGATCCGTTAGAGAGGGGCCAACAAACTCGTAGTCTTCACCACCAGCTTTGTTCAGCACGCCTTCTTCTAGAGCAGATGCATCACCTAGTACAGCAGCAACACGACCGTTTGCTAGATCAAGGTAAGCTTCGTCGAATGAACCGTAACGAACGATCTCTACTGTATCGCCGTAGTTGTCTGTTAGGTATTTATCGTGAGTTGTTGCACGTTGAACTGCAATCTTTTGACCGCTTAGATCATCAAAGTTAAGGCCTGCACCTTTCTTAGCGATGAACTTGTTTGGGATAAGTGCGTATTTACCAGTGAAGTCGATTTTTTTCTTACGCTCTTCCGTGATAGACATTGCCGCGATGATCGCATCATATTTACGAGCAAGTAGAGAAGGAATGATACCATCCCAGTCTTGTGCAACGATCTTACACTGCACCTGCATTTCAGTACAAAGTGCGTTAGCCATATCGACATCGAAGCCTTTCAGTGACCCGTCAGCTTCTGTCCAGCTAAATGGAGGGTAAGCACCTTCAATACCAAAGCGTACTGTTTTCCATTCTTTTGCTTGAGCTACGCCCGTTGCAGCAGTTGCAGCAAGTGCCGCGACTAATAACCACTTTTTCATATCCCTACTCCTGTGATTTAGGTTTTTATGTTTTGATAGTTTTAATATTGTGTTTGTTGTTGCTTATTAACTTACTTGTTGTGTTTTATTGTTCACACCGTCGCTGTTTACCGTTGGCAACGGCGTTTCAATTCTGATTAGTAAATCGATGAGATAAATTGTTGTAAACGTTCAGATTCAGGTTCCGTAAACAGTTTAGCTGGATCGCCCTGTTCTTCCACTAGACCTTGGTGCAGGAACATCACATGGTTTGATACGTCACGAGCAAAAGCCATTTCATGTGTTACCACAAGCATGGTTCTTCCTTCTTCTGCTAGATCTCGCATTACACCGAGTACTTCCCCTACTAACTCAGGGTCAAGTGCTGATGTTGGCTCATCAAACAGCATCACTTCCGGATCAACCGCTAACGCTCGAGCAATTGCCGCTCGTTGTTGTTGTCCACCGGATAAATGACCTGGGTAGTAATCTTTGCGCTCATACAAGCCTACTTTTTTAAGTAGTAGTTCTGCATTTTCAATCGCTTGAGCTTTAGGTACACCTAATACGTGAACGGGTGCTTCGATAACATTTTCGAGAACGGTCAGGTGAGACCAAAGATTGAAGCCTTGAAAAACCATCGCTAAGCGTGAACGGATACGCTGTACTTGTTTTTCGTTGGCAGGAACAGATACGCCTTGGCGGTTGTTTTTCATTTGAATTAATTCGCCATTAACCCAAATCTCGCCTGCAGTTGGTGTCTCTAAAAGGTTGATACATCTAAGGAAAGTACTTTTACCCGACCCTGAAGATCCGATAATCGATACAACATCGCCTTTATGCGCAGAAAGTGAAATTCCCTTTAAAACTTCATTTTGACCAAACGTTTTGTGTAGATCCTTTATGTCCAGCGCTGGTACATCTTTCATGCGCTTTCTCTCCCAAGTTTGTGAAAATGCAAGGTACTCCGACCTTTTCATGCGATACAAACTAGCACCACACGAAACAACATGCAACAAATTATTAACCTGATAAATTGGAATAAATAGCGATTCACTCTGACTTATTATGCAAAAGGTAGCGTTTTCGCCTCAATTTAATGAATGAGTTCTATCAATAAGCTGCAATTACACCCCTTACATTGTTTAAATAAAGTTAATCAAAATGAGATTCACGTAGCTTGATGTCTCACAAGAAAAACAAGTTTTGTGAACTTAGATACGCCGAGATCTGCAAAATATAATCTGCACGCTCAACACTACATACACACCGTAAGGCACAATAATTTTAAGGTTATTACATTGTAAGCATTTCACTCGGAACAGTTGGGAAGCAAGTAATAGTGAAATAACTCAGTAAGAATTGAGTATTGAACTCGAGCCATGACGACAAAGGCTCGAAGAAGATAGGTAAACGTCAATTTGTGAAAACTAATTACACGATTCATCAATGGGAAGTTAATGAATCGCTGCGTTTTGTAGCTTTCTTTCACATATACTCATAAAGTGATCAAGATCAATCACCCTAAAGGGTAAGCTTGTTAGACTCCTCAGCAAAGAATAAGGCATTAAAAATGCCAAACATTTCTTTTAACTTAGCTGCATAAAGCACAGCAAAACCGTGCAACATAATGTTAATGAGTTATAACTAAGAAATAACGCAATTACGCGAACTTATAGAATTCAATTTTAGAATTACTAACAAAAAATATGAGGAATCTATGTCAGACGTTGTCAATAATGCGAACTCTGAAGTAGAAGAGAAAAGCTATAAAGAGCTACACCGTCCTGCTTCTGAATTTGAGAGCCGCTCAGATTATCTAGATCACGAACTTCAAATCATGAAGCCTCGCCGCTTCGGTTTAAACCTTCCAGGTCGTGACTTCCGCTTTGAACTTGAAGATCTTGTTCCTGCACTTGCTGGTACTATTGGTATCATTGCGATGTACTCTGCAGTAATGATGTCGTGGGCTGATGGCCTAACTCAAGCTTGGGATCACGTAAACCTAGGTAAAGACTTCGCAATTGAAGTCGCTCGTGTAGAAATGCTTATTCCTGCACTACTGTTTTGTATCCTTGCTTCTGGTTTCTTTAACCCTAAAGCAAACCTTGCCGGCAACCACGGCCCAATGATCCCTCTTATCGGTACCATCGCTCTCGCTGGTGCTCACCCTCTTGCATTGGCCATCCTGATCGGTGTGTTCGGTCTCATCCTAAGTTTCCTAAAAGGCGGATCTAAACTTGTTAACCTAACTTCTGAAGGTACAGCAGGTGGCTTGCTCATATTCTTAGGCTTAACCGGTACCATGAGCCAAATCAACTCAATTCAAGAGTGGGCGGTTGGTCTTCAATCTTCTACCGTTGAAGCGGGCAGCATGGGTTACGTTGGTTTAATCGTTCTTGCTATTACTATTGCTATCTACGCTTTCTTAGCAAAAGTGAACAAGCGTTGGTTAGCTATCCCTGTTTGTGCATTCACAGGCCTTGCTATTGCATTAGTTCTAGGTGCTGGTTTCGACATCGTATTCGAAACTGAAATGGGTATTCCAAACCTAAACCCAGTTTACTGGTGGGGTTCTACTTCTGAAGGTTGGATGCTTGGCTTGCCAAACGTTGAACACTTCATCGCATCTCTACCATTTGCAATCCTTGCTGTAGCAATGTGGTCTCCTGACTTCCTAGGTCACCGTATCTTCCAAGAACTGAACTACCCTAAACGCTCTGAAAAAGTTCTGATGGATGTTGATGACACAATGACTATGTGTTCTGTTCGTCAAATGGTAGGTACTGCAGTTGGTGGTGGTAACATCACATCTTCTTGGGGTACTTACATGATCCCAGCAGCAATCGCGAAACGTCCAATTCCTGGCGGCGCAATCTTGCTTGGTTCTCTATGTATTATTGTTGCGATTCTTGGTTTCCCGATGGACGTAGCAGTATGGCCACCAGTGATGCGTGTTGCGCTACTTGTAGGTGTATCTCTACCTCTACTTGAAGCAGGTATGCAAATGGTTAAGGATTCAAAAGATTCTCAAGCGGCTGGTATCTGTATCTTTGGTTCAGCGGTTGTTAACCCAGTATTAGCATGGGCACTAACTATGCTTCTTGATAATAATGGTCTAATTGGTGATAAAGAGCGTGCAAAGCGTCTATCATTTGTAGATAAGATTGTTATCCCTGTTGGCGTTTTAGTTATCTGTCTAGTGGCAATGCTTGCAGTTGGTATGCTAGAAGGTCAGTATGGTCTAAAAGCTTGGCTATAATAGTCCTTACTACACAAAAGTAGTATTAGGATTAAAAAAAAGTTTGGGTGGCAACCCCTGCCACTCAAATTTTTTCAACTTTTTTTGGCATTTATTGATTTAGTTTAAGGTTTGCAGAAATTTTTTAGCGTAGTCTTGAATACATAGAGTAAAGACAACATATAAAAGGTAGTGACAATATATATAACCATATGATGCTTATATGCTCATATATATTGTTATTAATAAGAGTGTACTACCCTTACGAGGGGCGCTGGCTCAACAGTGTTAATGTACGTATTTTTTCTACTAAAAAGGTAGGTATGTCATGGCAGAGCAATTTGCTAAAGCTTGGGAAGATTTTGCTGCAGGTGAGTGGCAAAGCGAAGTAAACGTTCGTGATTTCATTCAAAAGAACTACACGCCGTATGAAGGCGACGAGTCTTTCCTAGTTTCTGAGGGTACTGAAGCAACTAACAAGCTTTGGTCTTCGGTAATGGAAGGTATCAAACAGGAAAACGCAACTAAAGCACCTGTAGATTTCGATACTTCTGTTATCTCTACCATTACTGCTCACGATGCAGGTTACATTGAGAAAGATCTTGAGACTATCGTTGGTCTACAAACTGAGAAGCCACTAAAACGTGCAATCATCCCTAACGGTGGTGTGCGTATGGTTGAAGGTTCTTGTAAAGCATACGGTGAAACTCTTGACCCAATGGTTTCAAAAATCTACTCAGAATACCGCAAAACACACAATGCTGGCGTTTTCGATATCTACACTCCTGATATCCTAAAATGTCGTAAGTCTGGTGTTCTGACTGGTCTTCCTGATGCTTACGGCCGTGGTCGTATCATTGGTGACTACCGTCGTGTTGCACTTTACGGTATTGATTTCCTAATGAAAGACAAAGCGGCTCAATTCGCTTCTCTACAAGAGCGTTTCGAGAACGGCGAAGATCTTTCTGCAACAATGCAATTGCGTGAAGAGATCTCTGAGCAACATCGTGCTCTAGGTCAAATCAAGCAAATGGCTGAGAAATACGGTTTCGATATCTCTGAGCCAGCTCAAACAGCTCAAGAAGCTATCCAGTGGACTTACTTCGGCTACCTAGCTGCTGTTAAATCTCAAAACGGTGCTGCAATGTCTCTAGGTCGTACTTCGACTTTCCTAGACATCTACATCGAGCGTGATATCGCTGCTGGCAAGATCACTGAAGAACAAGCACAAGAAATGATCGACCACTTCGTAATGAAACTGCGTATGGTTCGTTTCCTACGTACTCCTGAGTACGATGAGCTGTTCTCTGGCGACCCAATCTGGGCAACAGAGTCTATGGGTGGTATGGGTATCGACGGTCGTACGCTAGTAACGCGTTCGAACTTCCGTTTCCTAAACTCTCTATACACTATGGGTCCTTCTCCAGAGCCAAACATCACTGTTCTTTGGTCTGAGCAACTACCTGACGGCTTCAAGCGTTTCTGTGCGAAGGTATCTATCGATACTTCTTCTATCCAGTACGAAAATGATGACCTAATGCGTCCTGACCTAGAGTCTGATGATTACGCTATCGCTTGTTGTGTATCTCCAATGATCGTTGGTAAGCAAATGCAGTTCTTCGGTGCTCGTGCTAACCTTGCGAAAACAATGCTTTACGCAATCAACGGCGGTGTGGACGAGAAACTTAAGATGCAAGTTGGTCCTGTTTCAGACAAGATCACTGACGAAGTTCTTAACTACGATGACGTAATGGGTCGCCTAGACACATTCATGGACTGGTTAGCTAAGCAATACGTGACTGCACTAAACAGCATTCACTACATGCACGACAAGTACAGCTACGAAGCGTCTCTAATGGCTCTTCATGACCGTGACGTTCGTCGTACTATGGCTTGTGGTATCGCTGGTCTATCTGTTGCAGCTGACTCACTATCTGCAATCAAGTTCGCGACTGTTAAACCAATCCGTGACGAAGATGGCATCGCAACTGACTTCGAAATCGAAGGCGATTACCCTAAATACGGTAACAACGACTCTCGTGTAGATGATATTGCTTGTGAACTAGTTTCTACGTTCATGAACAAGATCCGTAAGCTTAAGACTTACCGTAACTCTATCCCTACACAGTCAGTTCTTACTATCACGTCTAACGTTGTATACGGTAAGAAAACTGGTAACACTCCAGACGGTCGTCGTGCTGGCGCTCCTTTCGCTCCTGGTGCAAACCCAATGCACGGTCGTGATGAGAAAGGTGCTGTAGCATCACTAACGTCTGTAGGTAAACTACCGTTTGCTGACGCACAAGATGGTATCTCTTACACGTTCTCTATCGTGCCAAACGCACTAGGTAAAGAACAAGACAGCCAACGTGCTAACCTTGCAGGCCTAATGGATGGTTACTTCCACCACGAAGCTGGCATTGAAGGTGGTCAACACCTTAACGTTAACGTTCTTAACCGCGAAACTCTTGAAGACGCAGTTAAGCACCCTGAGAAATACCCTCAGCTAACAATCCGTGTATCTGGTTACGCTGTTCGCTTTAACTCTCTAACTGCAGAGCAACAAGCTGACGTAATCGCACGTACATTTACTGAGTCTCTATAAGCTCACGCTCAATAGACAGTAAATAATATTAGCCTCGCCAATGTGCGGGGCTTTTTTATATCTGAAATAAATCGCACTACACTCACCTATCCCGCGAAATGTTAGGTTGAGCAAAAAAGCACCCTGCCATTCACTTTTTTTCCACAAATTCTGTCAAATTACGGTAATATCGCGGTTCATAATTTAAGAGTAACTGCTCCATGAAATACCTGCGTTGTTTACCCCTGATTCTTCTCTCTTTCTCATCTTTAGCCTCTGAGCGTTCTACGTTAACTTTTGCTTTAGATAATGATGGTATTTTTGGTGTCGACCAAGACTATACCAACGGCTTATTTCTGGGTTACACATCATCAAGTATTACGCCATATAACTGGGTAAAACCATTGAGTCTTTCCTACTGGGGCGCAAGCTCTCTAGACAAGTGGGAAATCACCATTGGCCACAAGATGTATACGCCTTCTGACATTGAGTTAGAAACGCCATCGCCTAATGATCGCCCATACGCAGGTTACCTTCACACTGAATTCAATTACATCAGCTTAAACCCACAGCAAGCCCAGCGTTTTAATATCACGTTTGGTACTACGGGCGAACGTGCACTGTCTGAAGATGCTCAAAAGCTGGTTCACTCGATCACAAAATCAGATGAGCCGATGGGTTGGGAATACCAAGTTGATGATGAGTGGGCGGGAAGCGTTGGTTACCTAAGCCATTTCAACCTAATGCGTAATCAAGCTCTTGCGAATACTGACTACGAAATCTCTAACGTTTCTGAAATCAACGTCGGTAACTTTAGAAGTGATATCTCGACTGGTTTTATGTTCCGTTGGGGTACGGACTTAGGCGGTAACTTTGGTGCAGCTAACATCACCACAGAAAACCCATTCAAACCTGGCATGATCGGCGCATCAAACGCTGGTTGGTTTACCTATGCCGGCCTTGAAGGTCGCTACCGATTCAACGACCTGACTATCGAAGGCGATCGTTCTGAAATCGAAGATAATTGGCCGAATCCAGAACAATACGATGTGACTTTAGAGAACATTCAGGCTACTGCTGTGCTTGGTGTGGCTTGGTATAACCAATACGTTGGTGCATCTTTCGCGCTAACAGCAAAAACACCGGATTACGAAGAAGCGAAAGAGTCAGTGTACACCACTGGCGGTATCACAATGTTTGCTTTCTTCTAGCCACCAGTAAGGGCTTTCGTCCTTTACTTTTCAAGTTTAATAAAGGCAATCATCTTCACAGGTGGTTGCCTTTATTTTTAAAGGTCTCGTTACCATTTGACCCTATTTTATGTACCGTTTTTGTAATAAAATAAACGGTATAAATTCCTCTACGAGAATAGCTCATGTCTACAACTGGTCGCATTCACTCATTCGAATCTTGTGGTACTGTCGATGGCCCTGGTATCCGCTTTATTGTGTTTCTTCAAGGCTGCTTAATGCGTTGTATGTACTGTCATAACCGTGATACATGGGATCTTCATGACGGAAAGGAAGTAACGGTCGAAGAGATCATCAACGAAGCAAAATCATACCGTCATTTCATGAAAGCATCGGGCGGTGGTATCACCTGTTCTGGTGGTGAAGCGATGCTACAACCTGAGTTTGTTCGTGACTTTTTCCGCGCAGCTCAAGCTGAAGGCATCCACACTTGTCTTGATACTAATGGCTACATTCGTAAGCACACTGAAGTGGTTGATGAAGTCCTAGAAGCCTCTGATCTAGTTATGTTGGATCTTAAGCACATGCGAGATGAGATTCACCACGATTTCATTGGTGTATCAAACAGACGTACTCTGGATTTCGCACGCTACTTACACAAAATCGGTAAGAAGACGTGGATTCGTTATGTGATTGTCCCTGGCTACACGGACACACCTGAAGATGCTCATCTGCTAGGCGAATTCATCAAAGACATGGATAACATCGAGAAAGTAGAACTGCTTCCATACCATAAGCTTGGTGCACATAAGTGGGAAGCACTTGGTTTTGACTACCCTCTTGAAGGTACAAACCCGCCAAGCAAAGAGAAAATGGACGAGATTGTTGCTGTTCTTAGCCAGTACCATTCAAACGTAAAATACTAATCTAGACTGACGTTCATAGTGATTTCAAGCGCCTCAATTTCGATTGGGGCGTTTTCTTTTCGAGCCAAACAATCCTTTCACTTTTCTTTACAACTTTTGTTTATCAATTCAAAAAATCATATTAAATCCGTGTTGAGATCATGTTTCCACTCGTAGGAATGCTGTTACTCTTACTGCAACAAAAGAATACAACATTTAGTTTTTTAGTGAGGCTCCTCCCATGGAAATGACCAATGCTCAGCGTCTAATTCTATCAAATCAATACTACCTAATGTCTCAAATGGATCCTGAGAACTCCGCTAAATACCAACGTCTACAAACGATTGTAGAACGTGGTTACGAACTCCAAATGCGTGAGCTTAACAAAGAGTTTGGTTGTTTGACTGAAGCAGAATGTCGCGAAATTATCGACATCATGGAGATGTACCATGCAATGCAAGAGTCGAACAAAATGCTTGCAGAGCAAGAGCGTGCTGAAGTAGACCAACGTCGCCTGCAGTTCTTAGGTTTTGATATCGCTTCTGAAGCGCAGATCGTACACTACGTGCGTTTCCTTGTTGATTCTGAAGGTCTTTACCCTCAATTCGACAAAGCCGATCACCACTTCAATAGCCAGATGCCAATGCTAGAGAAGTACCGTCGCATGCTAACAACATGGCGCAACTGCCCTCGTCAGTACCACCTATGTGCGACAGAGCTATCTCAAATCTTTAGCGCTTAATTCGTTAATAGATCAGCGATAACTTTTAAAAAGTTTCAAGAAAAAGGGTTACTCATCATGAGTAACCCTTTTTTTAATGTTCGCACACAAAGAGAAAAACCAAAGCAACTAGAAAACGTAAGCAACACCAACGTTCGCGGCCATGTTGATACCACTTTCAAGTATTGGGCTATTCTCTATATCACCTTCAAGGTTGGTATAACGAACGCCACCAGTTACTCGAACATTTGGCGTAACATGCAGATAGCCACTATTTTGAACCCATTATTCTTCACTACATCTACCTATTTATTGAGCAATTTTTGATAACCTCGCGCATTATATGGTACTCCATTCCAAAAATCAATAGAGCCCAGTTATACATCTAATGCACATAAATCCATTGTGAGTATTGTTAAGCGACCTAAAATCTCAAAACAAACGGCCAGATCCCCTCGAATGTAAAATAATTTGATTCTACGCGCCTCAAGTTGCCTATTGCGCTCGCCACGTTTTTCACACGCAAAATTGTAAATAAATACATAATTGTTAAGCAAAATTGTGGAAGCGGTCTAACCTTAAAATGTAGGGAGAGCCTATTTTTCAATCGCTCGTCAGTTTTGACTGGTTAACAAGGGGAATGTGACTATGAGTATCTTTGACCACTATCAATCACGTTATGAAGCAGCCAAGGAAGAAGAGCTGACATTGCAGGAGTTCTTAGGGCTGTGTAAAGACGATAAAAGTGCTTACGCTAATGCTGCCGAGCGCTTATTACTAGCCATTGGCGAACCAGAGGTTATTGACACTGCTCAAGACCCTCAACTGAGTCGTATTTTCTCGAACCGTGTCATCTCACGCTACAGCGAATTTAAAGATTTCTACGGTATGGAAGATGCGATTGAACAGATTGTTTCTTACTTAAAACATGCTGCGCAAGGTTTAGAAGAACGTAAACAAATCCTTTACCTACTTGGCCCTGTGGGCGGTGGTAAATCTTCTCTCGCTGAAAAACTCAAAGCCCTGATGCAGAAACTACCAATCTATGTATTGTCTGCTGACGGTGAACGAAGCCCAGTAAACGATCACCCATTCTGTCTATTCGACGTTAACGAAGACGGCGACTTATTGAAGAATGAATATGGCATTGAGAAACGCTATCTTCGCTCAATTATGTCTCCGTGGGCAGCAAAACGTCTGCACGATTTTGGCGGTGATATTTCCAAATTCAAAGTCATCAAACTGCGCCCTTCTATTCTCGATCAAGTTGCGATCGCGAAAACGGAGCCAGGTGATGAAAACAACCAAGATATCTCGTCTCTGGTTGGTAAAGTTGATATTCGTAAACTTGAACACTTCTCTCAAGATGATCCTGATGCCTACAGCTACTCTGGTGCGCTTTGTAAAGCCAACCAAGGTGTGATGGAATTCGTGGAGATGTTCAAAGCGCCAATCAAAGTATTACACCCTCTACTTACGGCAACACAAGAAGGTAACTTCAACGGTACCGAAGGGCTTTCTGCACTGCCATTTGACGGTATGATTCTCGCTCACTCGAACGAATCTGAGTGGCAGACCTTCCGTAACAACAAAAACAACGAAGCATTCCTCGACCGTGTGTACATTGTAAAAGTCCCTTACTGTCTGCGTGTGTCTGAAGAAGTTAAGATCTACAAGAAACTGCTTGAGCACAGTGAGCTATCCCAAGCGCCTTGCTCACCAAGCACACTCGATCTGCTATCGCAATTCAGCATTCTTTCGAGACTAAAAGAGCCTGAAAACTCATCTCTATTCTCTAAGATGCGTGTTTACGATGGTGAGACTCTAAAAGACACCGATCCAAAAGCGAAGAGCTACCAAGAGTACCGAGATTATGCTGGCGTTGACGAAGGCATGTCTGGGCTATCAACGCGTTTCGCCTTTAAGATCCTGTCTCGTGTGTTTAACTTCGACCAAGCCGAAGTGGCCGCGAACCCAGTGCACCTGTTCTACGTTATTGAGCAGCAAATCGAACGGGAGCAGTTCCCTCAAGAGACCGCCGAGAAGTACCTAGAGTTCTTGAAAGGATACCTAGTGCCACGCTACGTAGAGTTCATCGGTAAAGAAATTCAAACCGCTTATCTAGAGTCTTACTCTGAGTACGGTCAGAATATCTTCGACCGCTATGTCACCTACGCAGATTTCTGGATTCAAGACCAAGAGTACCGCGACCCAGAAACAGGCCAACTATTTGACCGTGCTTCTCTGAATGGTGAACTAGAGAAAATCGAGAAGACAGCCGGTATCAGTAACCCTAAAGACTTCCGAAATGAGATTGTGAACTTTGTGCTTCGTGCCAAAGCCAACAATAACGGTCAAAACCCAGTGTGGACGAGCTACGAGAAACTGCGCACTGTGATTGAGAAGAAAATGTTCTCTAACACAGAAGAGCTACTTCCTGTTATTTCGTTCAATGCTAAGACCTCAACGGATGATCAGAAAAAACATGACGACTTCGTTGCTCGTATGATGGAAAAAGGCTACACCGAGAAGCAAGTGAGACTGCTATCTGAGTGGTACCTAAGAGTTCGTAAATCCTCATAACTAAACGGTATTGAGCTGCTCAACTGAGCAGCTCGTATAAACCAATAACTTTTATACCTTAGTAAATCAATAACTCTTATACCCGAATAAAAAGTAGGATCGCGACATCAGCTGAGAGGGAGTTCTTATGGCACAATTTATCGATCGGAGGCTCAATGGCAAAAATAAGAGTGCTGTGAATAGACAGCGTTTCTTACGACGCCATAAAGAGCAAATCAAAGAATCTGTGGCCGATGCAGTTAACCGACGCTCAATCACCAATACAGAAACAGGTGAAGACGTCACTATTCCCCATAAAGACATCAAAGAGCCGAACTTTCACCAAGGTCAAGGCGGCGTAAGAGAGCGCGTTCACCCAGGTAATGATCAGTTCATCACTGGCGATAAAATCGAACGCCCTAAAGGTGGTGGTCAAGGTGGTGGCTCAGGCCAAGGCGACGCAAGCCCTGATGGCGAAGGCCAAGATGAATTTACCTTCCAAATTTCAAAAGATGAGTATCTTGATATTCTCTTTGAAGATTTAGCTCTACCTAATCTAGAGAAAAATCAGGTCAACAAAATCACCGAATGGAAAACTCACCGCTCTGGTTACCAAAGCGCGGGGATTCCATCCAACATCGCTATCGTTCGTTCACTACAGCAATCTCTGGCTCGTAGAACCGCGATGACAGCAGGTAAAAAGCGCGAGCTTAACCTACTGATGGAACAGCTTGACCAAGTTAAAATGACGGAGCCGGCACAACCTTTTGAGGAAGGTCGCCTCAAAGAAGAGATTGCCGAGTTACGTAAAAAGATTGAAAGCGTGCCGTTCATTGACACCTTCGACTTACGTTTTAAAAACTATGAGAAGCGCCCTATTCCATCTAGCCAAGCCGTGATGTTCTGTCTGATGGATGTGTCCGGCTCTATGGATCAGGCCACAAAAGATATTGCGAAGCGCTTTTATGTCCTTCTGTACCTGTTCCTAAACCGCACCTACGAAAACGTCGATGTTGTGTTTATTCGTCACCATACTCAGGCTAAAGAAGTTGATGAACATGAGTTTTTCTACTCACAAGAAACCGGCGGCACCATTGTTTCTAGTGCACTGAAGCTGATGAAGGAAATTGTCGCAGACCGCTACCCTGCGAATGAGTGGAACATCTATGCTGCACAAGCCTCTGATGGCGATAACTGGGCTGATGACTCTCCTCGTTGTAAAGAGTTACTGGTCAATACGCTTCTGCCAACTTGCCAATATTACTCTTACATCGAAATAACACGCCGCTCTCATCAAACGCTTTGGCACGAATACGAAAAACTCGAGAGTAGCTTTGACAACTTCGCCATGAAAAACATTAAAACGGTGGATGATATTTTTCCTGTGTTTAGAGAACTGTTCCAGAAAGAGACAGCGTAAGGGAGTTTGCCATGACAGCGAAATCAAACGTTGCAGAGAAAGACAAAGCTGCAAAAAAGAAAAACGACAAGATGCTGCCTGATGGTCCAGATTGGACATTCAACCTCTTGGAGAAATACCACGTAGAAATTAAGCGTGTGGCGCAGCATTACCGTTTAGACACTTACCCAAACCAGATTGAAGTGATTACTTCAGAACAGATGATGGATGCCTACTCGAGCATTGGTATGCCGATAAATTACAACCACTGGTCTTTTGGTAAGAAATTCATTCAAACCGAGCAAAACTACAAGCATGGCCAAATGGGCTTGGCATACGAAATCGTAATCAACTCCGATCCGTGTATCGCTTACCTGATGGAAGAGAACACGGTCACAATGCAGGCGCTGGTAATGGCTCACGCTTGTTATGGCCACAACTCTTTCTTTAAAGGCAACTACCTGTTCCAAACATGGACCGATGCCAGTTCCATCATCGATTACTTGTTGTTTGCTAAGAAGTACATCAGTGGTTGTGAAGAGAAATATGGTGTTGCTGAAGTCGAGCAGCTCCTTGATTCTTGTCACGCACTGATGAATTACGGCGTAGACCGATACAAACGCCCTGAGAAGATTTCCATTGCAGAAGAGACAGCAAGACAAGAAGAACGCGAAGCTTATCTGCAATCTCAAGTGAATGAGCTATGGCGAACCGTTCCTCAAAATAAAAGTAAGGAAGAAGAGACCAAGATCCGCTTTCCTAGCGAGCCTCAAGAAAACATTCTCTACTTTATCGAGAAGAACGCACCACTGCTTGAACCTTGGCAACGAGAGTGTGTTCGCATCGTTCGCAAAGTGAGCCAATACTTCTACCCTCAAAAACAAACTCAAGTGATGAACGAAGGCTGGGCAACCTTCTGGCATTACACCATTCTTAACCACCTTTACGACGAAGGCTTGGTGAGTGATAAGTTCATCTTAGAATTCCTACACAGCCATACCAGTGTCGTCGCACAACCTGCCTACAACAGTCCTTATTTCAGCGGGATAAACCCTTATGCGCTTGGCTTTGCGATGTTTAGAGACATCCGACGCATCTGTGAAGAGCCAACCGATGAAGATAGAGAGTGGTTCCCTGAGTTAGCCGGAAGTGATTGGTTAGAAGCGGTGCACTTTGCGATGCACAACTTCAAAGATGAAAGTTTCATCAGCCAATACCTTTCTCCAAAAATCATTCGAGACTTTAAGCTGTTCTCTGTACTCGACGACGACCGTAAAAATACCATTGAGGTGAGTGCTATTCATGATGATCCGGGCTATCGCCTGATTCGTGAGAAGCTTGCGGCGCAATACAACCTAAGTAACCTTGAACCAAACATTCAGGTGTTTAATGTCGATGTTCGTGGTGACCGCTCAATGACACTGCAATATGTGCCTCACGACCGCATCCCGCTTGATAAAGGCTACGACGAAGTGATGAAGCATCTCTATCGCTTGTGGGGCTTTGATGTGATTTTGGAAGAGCTCAAAGACACGGGTCATCGAGAAATCCTGACGACTTGTCCGAAACGCAATGACTATGGAGCCAAGATTTAATACCCATCATAGTAAGTAGATTATGGGTATAAAACTCCGCTCCCCCTACAACATAGTGGTCACCCGCTCGGAAGTGGAGCAATAAAAAAGCGCATAAGTCTGATGACTTATGCGCTTTCTTTTTAAGGCTCGAACTAAATAAGCTTAAACAATCGGCTTTTGACCGCGTTCAATCAGCTTCATCAGCACGCTGTCTGCAGATTTACCTGCCACGCCAGCTAGCTTGTCTGACAGCTTTTTCTTCTGTACATAGTGAATCGCTAGAACCGTCTTGTCTTTGCATGCTTCAACAACTAAGTCATCAGAAGTACGGATCTCATCCACCAGCCCAAGTTCATGTGCTTGTGTACCAAACCAGTGCTCACCCGTTGCAACCTTATCAAGGTCTAGCGCTGGACGATGGTCACGAATGAAGTCTTTGAATAAGCCGTGTGTCTCTTCTAGCTCTTCTTTGAACTTCTCACGTGCTTTATCGCTGTTCTCACCAAACATAGTAAGCGTGCGTTTGTACTCACCCGCAGTTAGCTGTTCAAACTCAATGTCGTGCTTTTTAAGCAGTTTATTGAAGTTTGGTAGTTGAGCAATCACGCCAATAGAACCAACGATAGCAAAAGGTGCTGATACGATTTTGTCTGCGATACATGCCATCATGTAACCACCGCTTGCTGCTACTTTGTCTACCGAGATAATCAAAGGCAGGCCAGCCGCTTTGATACGATCAAGTTGAGAAGACGCCAGACCATAGCCATGAACCATGCCACCGCCAGATTCAAGCTTAAGTAATACTTCATCGCCTTCACGAGCCACAGCCAGAACCGCCGTTACCTCTTCACGCAATGAAGCCACTTCTTTCGCATCAATGCTGCCGTTAAAATCAAGAACGAATAGATGTGGTTCACGCTTGCTATCAAGCTCACCCTCTTTCGCTGCTTTCTTCACTTCTTTACCGCGTGATTTTACTTTCTCTTTTTCCGCTTTCTTTTCTGCTTTATCACGGGCTTTGATGAAAGCATCATCGTGTAGATGGTGCTCTAATTGTTCAATCGTCTGTTTATGGTGTTCAGATAGGTTCGTGATTTCCAGCTCACCTTTAATCGCGCTTGATTTTCCACCCACAGATTTAGCAATGACTAAAATTGCAATGATGGCGATTACAACGGTCGCAATCTTGGCTAAAAACAAGCCGTAGTCCAACAAAAATTCCAATGTCATATCCCCTATTGTATGAATTAGTGTATTGTAACCATCTTGTCACGATTACCAAGAATTTCTCATCATTCCTGCGGTTATCTGTGTGATTAAACATCAATGGAATGACGAACATAATAAAAGAAAGAAGGATAAGCACAGTGGATTACCCAATCTCTACAGATGCCCTCAAAGATAAAGTAATTTTGGTTACAGGTGCCGGTGCTGGCATTGGTCGCCAAGCTGCACTAAGCTTCGCTCAACATGGCGCAACTGTCATTCTGTTAGGCCGCAATGTTAAAAACCTAGAATTCATTTACGATGAAATCGAAAGCGCTGGTTACCCGCAGCCTGCAATTATCCCATTGGATTTAAAAGGTGCGACAAAGCAGAACTACGTTGATATGGCTGAAACCATTCAATCACAGTTCGGTCGTTTAGACGGCCTACTTCATAATGCTGGCGTTCTTGGCACTCTGAGCCCGTTTGAGCAGATTGATGAAGAAACCTTTGATGATGTTATGCAGATCAATGTGAAGTCTGAGTTCTTGATGACTCAAGCTCTGCTACCTGCACTTAAAAAAGCAGAAGCAGGTCGTATCGTATTTACCTCTTCAACGGTTGGTCACTCTGGCCGTGCATTCTGGGGCACTTACGCAATTTCTAAGTTTGCTACCGAAGGTATGATGCAGATCCTAGCGGACGAGCTTGAAGACACGAACATCCGTGTTAACGCAATCAATCCAGGCGGCACTCAAACACGTATGCGTGCAAAAGCGTACCCAGGAGAAGATGCGAATAAGCTAAAAACGCCACTCGACATCATCCCACTGTACCTACACTTAATGAACCCAAGTGTGACAGACATTAATGGCCAATGTATCGATGCTCAACCTAAGTAACTTGATATCATTGACCAATAGTAAAAAGTCGCTTCCATAGCGGCTTTTTTTGTATCTAAATCAATCAACTAACACTGATACCAATCGTAGTAAATAACTGGTCATCCTAGCTTGTTAAAACACTCGATAACGGCGTTAGAAATTTTGATTGTAGAATAACTACTTATCGAAAATTTCTGCCTTGTTCTCAAGCATTTTTCCTGCGCTATTTATGATCACTTACTTACTGTGATTGGTATTATTCCCCTAATTTTCGTCATTTTGCTTTGCATCTTTTCCATTGTTAAATATACTGTATAAATATACAGGTATTTAATTATGCATGAACTAATAAAAAACTTACAAGACCGCCAGCTAATCTGGAAAGGGTTACAATCAACAACGCAAGGAAGCACCACTTCAACAGGCTATCCTCAACTGGATAAACAGCTTGATGGCGGCTTCCCGACGCACGGCGTTATTGAAGTTGAATCACAACAAGGGATCGGCGAGCTTCGCCTACTGACGCCCTATTTATCTCAACAAAACTCGCAAAAACTGGCCATATTCATTAACCCACCAGGGAAGATCTGTGCTGAGTTTTTTAACAGCCAAGGCATTGAATTAGAAAACATTCTCGTTATCCAGCCTCAACGCGATCTCGATGCGTTGTGGGCAGCTGAGCAGTGCCTCAAAAGCGGCGCTTGTCACTCTGTATTGCTATGGGGAGCCGATCTAGAAATACACCAAACAAAGCGCCTACAAGCAGCCAGTGAAACCGGTAAGTGCCTGCAGTTTCACTTTAAAGCCACCAGCCATAATCAATTATCCCTGCCCGTTTCCTTAAGCATGAAACTCTCTTCTCACGCGCAGGGATTAAAGGTTGAAGTGACTAAGAGAAAAGGCAGCTGGTCGTATGGCAGCTTTATTCTAGACATGACACACTACTGGCCGTTACTCACAGAGAAAGTCGTTTATGAAGACAATTCAGACCGCGCTTTGTCTGGTAACACTGTGCTGGCTTTTCCTATTGCGAAGCAAGGCTAACGTATGTTGTGGCTTTATCTGCACTTTCCATCTCTGCAGTTGGATACCTTGTTTAACTCTAATGAATTGGGTTCGAGCGAAGACTCACGCGAACAACCTATTATCATCGTGGATGAAAAAGATCACCATGTACTGCAAGCAAACCCAGCTGCGCTGCAATCGGGAATTTCGCTTGGTATGGGCTTAGGGTCTGCAGCAGCTTTGTGCCACAACTTACACGTCCACCCTTACAGTATTGAACTGGAGAAAAGTAAGCTTAAAGAGATCGCTCAATGGGCGTATCTGGTCACTTCCGACATGGCGTTATTGCCACCTAATGGTTTGTTGATTAAAGCCTCTAACATGCTGTCACTTTACGACGGGCTAGATAACTACTGGCATGAGCTCAAAAGCCACTTAGAAACGCTCAATATCCAGTTCAGCTTCGCTACGGGTTATTCGCCGCTTTCTGCGATCCTTTTGGGTAAGCAAGCGATCAACCAAGCAACAAACAATATTGAGCAGATGAAAACTTGGGTCAATCAACAAGCATTAATTTCCAGTGAGCTACCGACCAAGCAAGTGGAACGCCTGAACCGTGTCGGTATCAATACCGTTGAAGACTTATTAAAGCTGCCTTTGCAAGAGGTCGCACGCCGCTTTGATATCGACTTGGTGAATTATGTCGGTCGCCTTAACGGCCAGTTCAAGCACCCGATTGATTTCTATCATCCACCAGAGAATTTCCAGCAATATTTGGAGCTATTGTTTGATATTGAAAACATCCTATTTATCGAAAAGCCGTTGCTGAAATTACTGAATCAACTCGAATGTTTTTTGAAGCTACGCGATCGAGTGGCTTTCGAGTTAACTCTGACTTTACACCTAAGAGATAAAGACGATCACCCTGTCTCTTTTTATTCGGCACAAGGTGATTACCTTGCTGAAAAATGGGCGAACCTTACTCATCTCACCTTAGAGTCACTCAAGCTCACCGCACCGGTTCAAGGACT
Organism: Vibrio sp. 10N.222.54.A3; assembly: GCF_041474095.1. Classification (NCBI taxonomy): domain Bacteria; kingdom Pseudomonadati; phylum Pseudomonadota; class Gammaproteobacteria; order Vibrionales; family Vibrionaceae; genus Vibrio; species Vibrio sp. 10N.222.54.A3. The sequence goes on along the minus strand of NZ_JBFRTN010000109.1, from coordinate 12,788 downwards.
GACCCTCAGCTTGGTTTGTCATGGAGAACCCCAAATGGCCTACCATGATCTTTTTGATGGTAATACCGGAACACTTGCCGCGTTAGATTTGCTCTCACTACTGCAAGCAAAGCTTGGACAAGCCTGTATTCAAACACCAAAAATACAGCACGACCCAAGGCCAGAAAAGGCCAATCAGTATTCGCTCCCAACACTGAGTAAGTCTGTGACAAAAAGGCAAACACCCCCAGAGAGCGAGCAACAAACCATAGCTCTCAGCGTCGTTCAACAGCGGCTCAGGCCCAGTATTTTACTGCCAGAGCCCGAAGCCTTAACCGAAAGCGTCACCTTATCTCAAGGCCCAGAGCGCATTGTGTCTGGCTGGTGGGACGGAGAGAAGGTCATTCGTGACTACTTTATTGCTCACAGCGAAAACGGTCGGTGGCTCTGGATATTTAGAACGCCAGATAAACAGTGGTTTTTGCACGGCTTATTTAGCTAGTCGGTAAGAACGTAAGTCAGCAAGAAACTTTGTTAGCTCCTCCGTTCTACTTATTCAATTTCAGCGTCCCTTTTCAATCATGTTCACTCGCAATGGTTAAGTGAGATTACGTTATGTCTCAGCAATACTCAGAGCTATTTTGCCAAAGCAATTACTCCTTCCTTGAGGGAGCCTCACACGCAGAGGAGCTTGTTTTACAGGCCGATTTCTTGCGTTACAAAGCACTCGCGGTTACTGATGAGTGCTCAGTCGCGGGCATCGTTAAGGTTCACTCTGCGATCAAGCAACATAAACTATCACTCAAGCAAATTGTCGGGAGCATGTTTTGGCTAAATGAAGAGTGCCAAGTGGTCTTGATATGCCCAAACAGACAAGCCTACGCCGAGCTGTGCCGTATAATTACCAACGCGAGACGTCGTAGCAGTAAGGGACATTATCAGCTCTCTGAGTGGGATATCATGTCGGCTAAGCACTGCTTTATTCTTTGGCTTCCTCAACAGAAAAATGAAGACGCGCACTGGGGGCAATGGCTATCTCAGCACCATTCAGGTCGGCTTTGGATCGGCTTACAAAGACACCTAAAGCAAACCGACCAGCAGTACACAGATTACTGCGTTGAGCTGTCACAACATCATCAACTGCCGATAACAGCTTGTGGTGGCGTGCTAATGCACAATGCTAACCGCTTACCCTTACAGCACTCACTCACTGCGATAAAGTACCAAAAGCCCATTACCGAAGTGGGCAGTCACTTACTCGCTAATGCCGAGCGCTGTTTACGGAGTATCAATAAGCTCTCTCATATCTTCAAAGCGGAGTGGCTAGAAGAGAGCAACCGTATCGCTGAGCTGTGTGAATTTGATTTAAATAGCTTGCGATACGAATATCCCAGTGAGCTGATTCCTCAAGAGGAGACACCCATGAGTTATCTGCGCATGTTGGTCGAAAAAGGAAAACGAGCTCGCTTCCCACAAGGTGTACCTGACGACATCCAACAAATCATAGATAAAGAATTGGGATTAATTGACGAGCTTGACTACCCTTTCTTTTTTCTCACCATTCACGACATCGTGATGTTTGCCAAAAGCCAAGGCATTCTTTACCAAGGTCGAGGTTCAGCGGCCAATTCCGTGGTCTGTTACTGCTTAGAAATCACCTCTGTCGACCCAAGACAGATCTCGGTGCTGTTTGAGCGTTTCATCAGTAAAGAGCGCGATGAGCCGCCTGATATTGATGTCGATTTTGAACACGAACGTCGTGAAGAAGTCATCCAATACATCTACAAAAAATACGGTAGAGAACGGGCTGCACTTGCTGCAACAGTCATCTCTTATCGCTTCAAAAGTGCGGTGAGAGATGTGGGGAAAGCATTAGGGCTACAAGAAACTCAGCTCGACTACTTCATCAAGAACACCAATCGCAGGGACAAAAGCTTAGGTTGGCAGGCTCAGCTCACTCAATTAGGGCTACAACCTGATTCTTTGAAGGGGCAGCAGTTTATCCACTTGGTTAATGAGATTATCGGCTTCCCACGTCACTTATCTCAACATGTCGGTGGCTTTGTCATATCCTCAGGGCCTTTGTATGAGCTGGTTCCCGTCGAAAATGCAGCGATGCACGATCGAACCATTATCCAATGGGATAAGGATGATCTAGAAACCTTAGGCTTGCTGAAAGTTGATGTGCTCGCGTTGGGTATGCTCTCTGCGATTCGTAAATGTTTCGACCTGATCAAACGTATTCACGGGCGATCACTGACCATTGCTGAGATCACTCGCCTTAAGGACGATCCTCAGGTTTACGGCATGATTCAGCGAGCAGACACAGTCGGGATATTCCAAATTGAGTCACGCGCACAAATGAGCATGCTGCCAAGGCTTAAACCGAAGACTTATTACGACTTGGTGATTCAAATCGCTATCGTACGCCCAGGCCCTATTCAGGGTGATATGGTGCATCCGTTTCTCAAGCGTCGAGATGGCATTGAGCCAATCAGTTATCCATCTAAAGACGTGGAATCAGTACTGTCGCGCACCTTAGGTGTACCGATATTCCAAGAGCAAGTGATCAAACTCGCGATGGTCGCTGCAGGGTTCACAGGCGGAGAAGCAGATCAACTCAGACGGGCAATGGCCGCTTGGAAGAAAAATGGCAACGTCTTTAAGTTCAAAAACAAACTCATCGAAGGAATGCAAAAGCGCGGCTATGAGACAGAGTTTGCTGAGCAGATCTTTAAACAGATATGCGGCTTTGGCGAGTACGGTTTTCCTGAAAGCCACTCCGCTTCGTTTGCGGTGTTAGCGTATTGCTCCGCTTGGCTGAAATGCTACTACCCAGAGTGCTTCTACGCTTCTCTGTTGAATAGCCAACCGATGGGGTTTTATAGCCCTTCACAGTTGGTACAAGACGCACAACGACACAATGTGGTGATACTTCCGGTATGTGTGAACGCTTCTCAAAACGACCACACGGTTGCCCCTCATCAGAATGGTCTAGCGATTCGCTTAGGGCTGCGACAAATCAAAGGATTCAGCGAGCATGGAATTCAAAGCGTGCTCGCCAATCGTCCACCATCCGGTTATCGCCACCCTAGTCAGGTGAAACAGTTATCGATGAATAAGAAAGATATCGAGCTACTGGCATCGGCCAATGCGCTACATAACGTTTCTGGAGACCGCTTCCAGACTCGCTGGGCGATCATGGACTCGGCGTCGGATTTACCTCTGTTTAGCCAAGCCTATGACGATGCTGAGGCAGGGTATGACGAACATGTACTGCACAAGCCCAACGAGATGCAAGATCTACTCGAAGACTTCACCAGTGTCGGAATTTCATTGAACAAGCACCCCATCACTTTGCTCGAAGAAGCAGGACGATTAGGTCGATTCACACACATGAAAGATTTAATACAGCAAAGACACAAATCTATGGTCACCGTTGTCGGATTAGTCACAGGTAAACAATCTCCCGGCACCGCGGCAGGTGTCACCTTTGTTACGCTGGAAGATAGCACTGGCAATATTAATGTCGTGGTATGGGGAGCAACCGCACGCGCTCAACAGCAAGCTTATCTCACAGCCAAGGCGTTAAAAGTACAAGGGATATTAGAAAAAGAAGGTGAAGTCGTGCATGTTATCGCGGGAAAACTTATCGATATTACCGATGAAATTGTTGGCTTGAAAACCAAATCTCGGGATTTTCATTAGCGAAGTACCAACTGTTCTCAATCGATCATTGGCTAAAGAAAAGAGAGAAAGAAAAACGAAAAAAGGAAGCATCCGCTTCCCTTCAATTCCAGTTGTTGAGTTATGACTCAACTTCAGCTTCCGTACGTCTTTTCTTAAATTCCCTATACAGTAATAAGCTCAAAGTCATGACGACTTTAGACGTTAACCATATCATTAAGAGGAACTACCTTAGATTGTGTGTGAAAAATTACGCTAGTAGTTGAGCATATTTCGTTAAGAAAAATATGCTGCGTGAATATTAGCAAGCGTTTTCTATAAGGTCACTCAAAACAAACCGTACAGCAGCATTAATTATAAAATCTGACGCATTCGCTCTTGAGTCACTTCAACCAAGAGGTCTGGCTGGAACTTAGAAATAAAGCGGTTACACCCTACTTTCTCAACCATAGCTTCATTAAAACTTCCACTTAATGAAGTATTTAGCGTGATGAATAGGTCATGCATTCTTGGGTCAGTACGTACTTCGTGTGTCAGCTTGTAGCCGTCCATTTCAGGCATTTCAGCATCGGTGATCATCAACAATATTTCTTGATTGATGTCTTTGCCTTCATCACACCAGCCCTTAAGTAAGGTCAGTGCTTCTAAGCCATCACAACACTCAATAATGTTCAAACCCAACTGCGACAAGGTGCCTTTGATCTGGTTACGCGCTGTTGAAGAGTCATCAACGATAAGCACATTGCGTCCTATCATCTCCTGAGCTAATTGTTCATCTAAAACGCCTTCAGAGATCGAGACATCGTAATCAATGATCTCAGCCAACACTTTCTCAACATCGATGATCTCGACGATCTTGTGCTGCTCTTCTTCTTGAATATGCGTAATAGCGGTTAGGTAGTTTGCACGGCCTGTTGTCTTTGGCGGCGGCTGGATTTCTGTCCATGTCGTGTTCACGATATTACGAACTTGCCCAACCAAGAAACCTTGTACGGTTCGGTTGTATTCCGTAATAATCAGGTTGCTCTCTTGAGACTCCGCACGAGATGGCGGAAAGCCAATGGCACTGCGTAAATCGATAACAGGCACCGATTCACCACGTAAAGACGCAACACCCGTAATATGATGATGAGAGCCCGGTAAGCGAGTGAGTACTGGCACTTTGAGGACTTCTTTCACTTTAAATACGTTAATCGCAAATAGTTGACGACTATTTAAGCTGAATAACAAGAGTTCCAGACGGTTTTCACCGACCAGTTTGGTTCTCTGATCAACCGAATTTAAAACGCCAGACATACAACACCTTAGTGACAAATAATAACTGTGGCTACAATAGCCTACTTCAATAGGTTAAAGCAAAGCGCCAATGCACAGAATGCTTAAACTAAGTACAACAAATGATGTTATACAAAGCTTAAGTACATGGAAAGGTTCAAGGTAAGGCTACAAGACGAGAAAAAGGGGTTAACCTTCAATAACTTTCATTAACAGTTGGCCATCGTATAAGGCCTGCTTGATGAGCGCAGCACCTGGCATGGTTGCCTGCTTATAAAAACGAGATTCCACCAGCTCTAAGTCTTTATGGTAAACCGATAGACTCTGCTCTTCGATACACTTTTGAATCGCCGGGTATAACACGCTCTTCGCCTGATTGATAACACCACCCACCAAGATTTTCTCTGGGTTGAACAGGTTAATCACAATCGCAATCGCAGAACCTAGATAACGGCCTAACTGTTCAATCACTTCGACAGCCAGCGGATCCCCATTAGCAGCGGCAGCACAGATCTGTTCAATAGTGACGTCTTCAAACACCGTTAGCGTTGATTCTTCACCATTTACCAATCGCTCTTTGACTTGCTCACGGATTGCCTGAGAACTCGCCACCGTTTCTAAACAGCCTCGATTACCACAGTGGCAAAGCTTGCCTTCTTTATCGATCTGGATATGCCCCAACTCACCGATGTTACCGTGACGTCCTTGCAGAACGCGACCATCAAGAATGATCCCGGCACCTAAACCGTGGTGAATCGAGATAAGAACAGAGTTGTCGTTGTCTTGTGAGTTACCAAACAGCTTTTCTGCTAATGCCCACGCTCGGGTATCATTGGCAATAAAAACTGGCAAACCGGTTTCTTTGTAGATCTCCGGCCCCAACGCTAAGTTTTCAACGTTATAGTGCGGCATCTGCAACACAATACCTTGCTCTGAATTCACCAGACCTGGCAGTGTGATAGCGATACTCGTCACCCTGTCGAGTTGCTCGGCATAGGTTTGGAAGAACTCATCGATTTCATGGAGAAGACGCGCAAGCACATCGTCTTGATCACGTTCATGGATATCAATCTTGGTATCGATAAGCACGTCGCCGCCCAATTCATGGAGCGCGATCGTCAAGTATCCGCGACCAAGACGCATCGACAAAAATTGCCAACCTTCGTTATTGGTTTGCAGACCGACAGCAGGACGCCCACGAGTCGTGGCTTCTTGAACCGTCGTTTCGTGAATAAGGTGAGCTTCAATGAGTTCACGGGTAATTTTAGTAATACTCGCCGGAGCCAACTCACTTTGCTTGGACAGATCGATACGAGAAATAGGACCTTTAAGGTCAATTAGTTTATATACACGACCAGCATTGACCTGTTTGATATGATCAATATGGCCCGGTTGAGCCATGTACATTTTACGCTCCAGAAATCATCAACGAGGTAATTTTTTTACTTTGCGAAGTAATTGTGAAGTCACTTGGTATATCGCCGTGACCAGTATCACGTATATACATGAATCTTTGTGTATCGAGTCAAATAGTTCGAGGAAAATTAACACCCACATCGATAATTTGCGACTTAATTTTCAGAATAAAACATCGCGTTTGAGCCCTGAATTCAATAATTAAAGGCAAATCAAGAAATATCCTCCTAGCTCCCAATAAATTATCAATTAATGCATATACTTAATTCAGTCTTTTAAAAGATTACTTGGCCTCACTCTAGGAGTATTCATGACAGCCGAATTAAGAAAAACGAAAATCGTCACAACGCTAGGCCCTTCTACTGATAAAGGTAACGTGCTTGAAGAGATCATCAAAGCCGGTGCCAATATAGTCCGTATGAACTTCTCTCACGGCACCAGCGACGACCATATACAACGCGCAGAAAAAGTCAGAGCAATAGCAAAAAGACACGGTACTCAAATCGCCATTCTCGGAGACTTACAAGGTCCCAAGATTCGTGTGTCGACATTCAAAGATGGCAAAATTCAACTTGCCGTAGGTGACCTATTTACTCTCGACAGCAGCCTAGGTTTAGGTGAAGGCAATCAAAAAGCCGTTGGCCTTGATTACAAAGAACTGCCTAACGACGTATCCGCCGGCGATATACTGTTGCTTGACGATGGTCGTGTTCAACTCAAAGTAACCAAAGTGGAAGGCTGTCGCGTTCATACCGAAGTCATCATTGGCGGCCCACTCTCAAATAACAAAGGCATCAACAAAAAAGGGGGTGGCCTTTCCGCAGAAGCGCTAACAGAAAAAGACAAGCGCGACATCGTCACCGCCGCACAAATCAAAGTGGATTACCTAGCGGTGTCTTTCCCTCGTAATGGTGAAGACATGCACTATGCTCGTCAGCTTGCACGAGAAGCCGGCTTAGAAGCTCACCTCGTCGCAAAAGTGGAGCGAGCAGAGACAGTAGCTACAGTTGAGAACATGGATGACATCATAATGGCCTCAGATGTGGTCATGGTGGCTCGTGGTGACCTCGGAGTGGAAATTGGCGACCCTGAGTTAGTCGGAGTACAAAAACAGCTTATACGCCGTGCCAGAGCGCTTAACCGAACTGTCATCACCGCAACTCAGATGATGGAATCAATGATTTCTGCGCCAATGCCAACCCGTGCCGAAGTTATGGATGTTGCCAACGCCGTACTCGATGGCACCGATGCTGTGATGCTGTCTGGTGAAACTGCAGCTGGTGACTACCCAGTCGAGACCGTAAAATCGATGGCAGAAGTCTGTATTGGTGCGGAAAAAATGGCAGGCATTAATAACCAATCCAATTACCGTATTGACCGCACCTTTGTTACTGCCGAAGAAACCGTTTCGATGGCGACCATCTACTCTGCAAACCATATGGAAGGCATTAAAGGCGTTGTCACTCTCACCGAGTCAGGCCGCACCGCACTGATGATGTCTCGCCTGAGTGCCGACATGCCGATCTACGCGCTGTCTCGTAACGAAGGAACGCTTAATCGCTGTACCTTATACCGAGGTGTGACACCAATCTACTTCGAGACAGAAGCCGAAGACAGCTTTGACATTGCACTATCTACACTCACTTGCTTGAAAGAGAAAGGACACCTTAAGTTTGGTGACCTAGTGATCGTCACTCAAGGCGACATTATGGATGTAGCAGGGTCAACCAACTGTATGAGAATCTTGCCTGTCACCTAATATTTGACCTTAAGGCGAAACGATTCGCCTAATCTCAAAAACTTAAAAGGGTTATCGAACCAAGTTCAATAACCCTTTTTCATTTCAGAACACGACTCACTAAAATCTGCTTAAACAGCATAACGAGCTCACAGCATGCTAGCTCATCAACTTCGGGAATTAGTTACCCGCAGCAATGGTGGCTAACTGTGGCATATGCGAGTTGCGAGCGTTTTCCGTTGAGGTATAGGTCTCCACAAATCGGTAACCGGCTTCTAAACCCAATTCGTAATCATGCAGTAAATCATCTTTATGACTCATTAATGAGCTCGATTTAAGCGTTTGACTAGGTGCTATCTGAACCACAAACGCGTCGTCTGGTGGCGAATTCAAAAAATCCTGAGTCAATGAGTAGGTCTGATAATGCACCATCAGCATGTCAGCCAACCCTGAATCAAACTTATCTCCGATTAAATGACTTAAGCGATAAATATCATCTGCACCAAATAGCCAGCGACCACCGTTCAGCAGGTCTAAATGCCCACGGTCACGCTTCTGCTCTTTTGAGCGCATAATTTGTTGTTGGAAGAAAGAGGTCCAGTCGGTTTTCCACTGTTCCACTTTCTGTTGCCAATGGCCTTGAACACTGTCGAAAGATTCGCGGAACCACTCCAGTTCTTCTGCAGATATAGGTTTAGGCGCTTTGACTGAAGATCCCTTAACTGGTGCTTCAACCAAATGGGTATTACCTTCCTCCACCACTGGCTCAGTACGAATCACCACAATAGAACGAGCTTGTCTTCGCCACGCTTCCTGAACTGGGATACACGCCGATACACCACCGTCCACATAAGCACTGTCACCAATAAAGACTTCGTCATTGTACAAGCGAGGAATAGCACAGGTCGCAATCATCACCTTGTACCAATCTTCGCCCAATAATGGGAAGTAGTGGTCTCGTAAGTCTTTGGAATCCGTTACAGCCGCATAGAAGTGGCGATCGCCTAGCGTTTGTCGCCCTAAATCCAGATCGAGCTTATATGGGTAAGCCATGATTTGTTCTAGCGCCCATTCTAATCCTAGGTTCTTTCTGTGTCGTATATAGGAAAAGAGATTGAAGAACTCTGGTGAGGTTGTGAGGTCGAGAACAAAAGAACGTCCAAGGCCTTTATCACGGCACAGATAAGCACATAAGTTGAGAGCACCTGCTGAGGTACCAAAAAATTCGTCGAAGGGGTCAAAATTTGAGAGAAGAAAGGCATCCAGCACTCCAGAAGTAAAAATACTTCTCTGTCCGCCACCTTGAGCGACCAGTGCTGTTTTTCCAGCAATAAACTTAGCGTAATAATCCAAGTCTATTGCTGTATCAATATTGGTTATAATCCCACTATTCATTATTCCCTGAGTATCAAAACTCAGCCTCGCAATAGATGGTATTAACTACCAATCGCAATAAAGCCAAATGAAAGAATGATCATGTAGATAAACACGGTAATTTGTAGGGCATTTTTCAGATTATGGTCCATAGACACCTCTGGTTTATTATTAATTTGTCGAGTCTCTATTTAAGTACTATCAGGTGTGTGAAGTATCTTCAAGAATCGTCGAAATTAGTCGCACAATATTGATGTAACCATCACAATTAGTAAGTGTATGGATAAGGATATACTCATGAATAACAAAGCAAATATGATGGCACTGATTACGCTTCTCTCCGTTTCAAGCGCGTATGCTTCGCCGGAGATCATCATTACACCTATGGTAGGTTATACCGGCGGTGGCAGTGTCGAAGACCAGGACGGTAAAACCTATGACATGAAAGGCTCTGAAAATTACACCTTTGCCATTGAAACGCCACTTGAAAAAGGACGCATCGGCTTCTTCTACTCCAATCAGAGCTCGGAATTAGAAACGCTTAACCTAAGCTCCTCCACCCAATACCTGCACCTTCAAAGCAGCATCTACTACCCTGCTTCGCCTGTGTTGTCGGGTTATCTAGGGCTAGGCCTGGGTGCTTCTTACGTCGATGTAGACTGGGCAAAAGATAAGTATGGATTCTCAACTTCTATCTTTGGTGGCTTAGAGTACAAATTTAGTGACCGACTAGCGTTGAACACACAAGTACGTTGGTTAGGCACGGTTGTCGACAACGATACCTCCGGTGTTTGTAATATCCCAAATAACGGGCAAGAGTGCATCATTCGCTTTGATACCGACTGGATGAACCAATTCCAAGCCAATGTCGGACTGAGTTTTACTTTCTAAGCGGCTCAATGAAGCAAAAATATAAGATCGGCCCAAACTAAAAAACCAGCTAAATGCTGGTTTTTTCATTATTAAAACGGTTTTAGTTCAGGTTAGAACTTATAGGTAACACCTAAAGCGCCGCCCACTTGCAACTCAACACCTTTATACATATCGAGTTCAGGGTGAACTTGAGCGTAAGCATTCCAACCTTCGTAGAAATTCACTTTCATGCCTAACGGCAAGCGTAAGCCAAAGTCGTCATTCCATTCAGCCCAAGCACCAGCACCGACGTACCAGCTCAACGGAGCTTCAGTCTCGAACTGACCACGCTTCAAAATGTAATCAAAGGCAGCGCCGTCATTGCCAATCGTAGCACGGTATTTCTGATCAAATTCCACAACGACACTCAGGTCTTGGTCAATGGCGAGTCCCACTTCCAAAGCTGGAGCTTCAGAAGCGTGAGCAAACGAGGCTCCGCTGCAGCACATAAGGCCGATCAAGTAACGATGTTTCATAATATTCTCAGACTGTATTTAAAAAACGGAAGTCTACTGGAATCTCAGCAAAAGGTGTCATCGCTGGGTAAAAGATAAAAGACACGAAAAATTTAAGAGCAACCATCAACTGATCGAGTTGAATGATAAGTATCTGAGTTAATGGAGATTAAGCACAATAGATCTTTCATAGAGCAGAAAACAAAAAAGGAGGCCTTTCGGCCTCCTTTCAATTTATTGAATCAGAGAATTAACCGTTGTTACGGATCCACTCATCCATGTCTGTCTTAAGGTTGTCAGACTTAGTACCGAAGATAGCTTGTACGCCACCCGCTACTACTACAACACCTGCAGCGCCTAGTTTCTTCAGCTTGTCTTGGTCAACAAGAGCTGTATCAGCTACTGCAACACGTAGACGAGTAATACAAGCGTCAAGACCAGTGATGTTCGCTTTACCACCGAATGCAGCAACTAGCTCACCAGCAAGTTCAGAACCAGTCGCAACTGACTCTTCTTCAGTCTCGTCTTCACGGCCTGGAGTTTTAAGGTCTAGAGCTTTAATCACAGTGCGGAATACGATGTAGTAAATTGCAGCGTAAGCAATACCACATACAACCATTAGGCCCATCTTAGACGCGTTGCCAGATAGAACTAGGAAGTCGATTAGACCGTGTGAGAAAGATGTACCGTGTACAAAACCTAGAGTGTTCGCAAGAACGTATGCAGAACCAGCTAGTAGAGCGTGGATTGCGTACAGTACTGGAGCAACGAATAGGAAAGAGAATTCGATTGGTTCAGTGATACCCGTTAGGAATGAAGTCAACGCAGCAGAAGCCATGATGCCCATTACTTTAGCGCGGTTTTCAGGCTTAGCTGAGTGTGCAATCGCGATTGCAGCAGCAGGTAGACCGAACATCTTGAACATGTAACCACCAGCTAGCTGACCGAAGCCATTGCCCGCTGCACGAGATGCGTCATCAGCAACTAAGTAACAAGTAAGAACACCGTTTTGAGTTTCGCCAGCAGCGTTTACACAAGTACCAGCTTCAAAGAAGAAAGGTACGTTCCAAACGTGGTGAAGACCAAATGGAATTAGAGAACGCTCAACGATACCGTAGATACCAAACGCCACTTGTGGGTTTTGGTGAGCAGCCCAATCAGAGAACGCAGAGATAGCGCCGCCAACTGGTGGCCATACTACAGATAGTAGGATTGCTAGACCAATCGCAGAGAAACCTGTGATGATTGGCACAGCACGCTTACCAGCGAAGAAGCCAAGGTACTCTGGTAGTTGAATACGGAAGAAACGGTTGAATGCCCAAGCAGCAACACCACCGACTAGGATACCACCTAGTACACCAGTATCGATTTTATCAACGCCCATTACACCAGCCATTACGCCAAGTGTAGCAGTCATGATGCCGTAACCAACGATAGCAGCTAGACCCGCTACACCATCGTTGTTAGTAAAGCCAAGTGCAACACCTACTGCGAACAGTAGTGCCATTTGACCGAATACTGAACCACCAGCTTGTTCCATTAAGTTTGAAACGATTTCTGGAATGAAAGGAAGATCTGCTGCACCGACACCTAGCAAAATACCCGCAACTGGTAAAACTGATACTGGAAGCATCAGAGACTTACCAACTTTCTGCAGGCTAGCAAAAAGGTTCTTAAACATGTTTATGCTCCTGATAAAGATAAAATAATTATATTGGGTTCTAACGGCACACCCCCGTAGCCTATATGTTAGCACCCTGCGAAAATGTAACCATGTATTGCATTATATTTTCTGCCGCTAAATATATATTGATGGGGAACTAACTTTCTAGTCACTTACGAAATTTAGTTTCAAAACACGTCTTGGATCACATGTCAAATCTAGAAATGCAATCCTTTACAAGCATTTAATCAATTGAAATATATAAGTATTTTTCAATAGTCCTATTATT
>NZ_JBFRTN010000108.1:0-14112 GCF_041474095.1 Vibrio sp. 10N.222.54.A3 | reverse complement strand
ATTTTATACATTCAATTCATAAACTTTAAATTCCACACTTATTTGATGCCAATCAATCAATAATTCGAAATAAATACATAAAGAACAAACTACCTATAAAGTGCTAGCTATCAATAGCAAAAGGCATCTTAGAATGACGAATAAGAAAGAATCTGGGGTAATGAATCTTACTCGAAGAGGCTTCATGAAAGCTTCCTCTGCAGTAGGTAGTGCAGCTGCACTTGCGGGCGGTATTGCATTACCTTTCAAATCCAAACCAGTAGCGGCTGCAGTTGCTGAAAATGTGGATGAGAAAATCGTATGGAGTGCATGTACAGTAAACTGTGGCTCTCGCTGCCCACTGCGTATGCATGTACAAAACGGTGAAATCAAATACGTAGAAACAGACAACACAGGCACTGACGAATACGGTCATCACCAAGTTCGTGCGTGTCTACGTGGTCGCTCGATGCGCCGCCGTGTTTATAACCCAGATCGCCTAAAGTACCCAATGAAACGTGTGGGTAAACGTGGTGAAGGTAAGTTTAAGCGTATTAGCTGGGAAGAGGCTTATGATGAAGTCGCTGGCACCATGCAACGCCTTATCAAAGACTACGGTAACGACACTATCTACCTAAACTACGGTACAGGTACGCTGGGCGGCACGGTTACTAAATCTTGGCCACCAGCTCAAACGCTGATTGCTCGTCTAATGAACCTAAGTGGTGGTTACTTAAACCATTACGGTGACTACTCAACAGCGCAAATCACGAAAGGCTTGAGCTACACCTACGGCGGTTGGGCAAACAACAACTCTTTCTCTGATTTAGAGAACACTAAACTTAATATTCAGTTTGGTAATAACCCTGCTGAGACGCGTATGTCTGGTGGCGGCCAGATCCACCACTACGTTGAAAGCAAAAACAAATCAAACGCAAGAACGATCATCATCGACCCTCGCTACACCGATACTGCCGGTGGCCGTGAAGATCAATGGATCCCAATTCGTCCTTCTACAGATGCGGCATTGGTAGCGGGTCTTGCACACGTGATGATCACTGAAGACCTTGTCGACCAACCGTTCCTAGACAAATACTGCGTAGGTTACGATGAGAAGACCCTTCCTGCATCAGCGCCTAAAAACAGCGACTACAAATCTTACATCCTAGGTTTAGGTGAAGATGGCGTAGAGAAGACACCAGAATGGGCTTCTAAGATCACGGGTATTCCAGTTGACATCATCGTTAAGCTTGGCCGTGAAATGGGCACAGCGAAACCATGTGCGATTCACCAAGGTTGGGGCTTACAACGCACTGCGAACGGTGAACTAGCGTGTCGTGCAATCGCGATGCTGTCACTGCTCACTGGCTCTGTGGGCGTATCAGGCGGTTCAACAGGCGCTCGTGAAAGCGACATCAACATTCCATTTGTCCGCTTCCCTACTGTGCCAAACCCAGTTGAAACGTCTATTTCAATGTTCATGTGGACAGACGCGATTTACCGTCACCATGAAATGACCGACATCACTGATGGTGTTCGCGGTGCAGAGCGCCTTAAGAACCCAATCAAGATGATCTGGAACTACGCAGGTAACTGCATCATTAACCAACACTCAGACATCAACAAGACTCACGCGATTCTTCAAGATGAAAGTGCGTGTGAAATGATTGTCGTGGTTGATAACCATATGACGTCTTCAGCGAAGTACGCCGATATCATCCTGCCAGACTTAACAACGTCTGAGCAAGACGACTGGTGTATGGACGGTAAAGCGGCGAACATGCCTTACTTCATCTACGCGCAGAAAGCGATTGAGCCTCAGTTTGAAGCGAAATCTATCTACGAGATGTGTACTCAGCTTGCGAAACGAATGGGCGTAGAAAAAGAGTTCACCGAAGGCCGTACTCAAGAGCAATGGATTGAGCACCTTTACGCAGAAACTCGTAAGAACGATCCAACACTGCCAACCTTCGAAGAGATGAAAGAGCTGGGTATCTACAAACGTAGCTACGACCACCACTACATCGCTTATGAAGATTTCCGTAAAGATCCTGAAGCGAACCCACTGACCACACCAAGTGGCAAGATCGAGATCTACTCAGAGCAACTGGCTGATATCGCGAAGACTTGGAAGCTGAAAGAAGACGAAGTGATTCACCCACTTCCGATTTACGCGGACTCTTTCGAAGGTCATAACGACCCACTAGCAGAGAAGTACCCACTTCAGCTAACCGGTTTCCACTACAAGGCTCGTACTCACTCGACTTACGGCAACGTTGCAGAAATCAAAGCAGCAGCACCGCAAGAGTTGTGGATCAACCCAATCGATGCAAAAGAACGTGGTATTGAAAGCGGCGACATGGTGAGTATTTTCAACGACCGTGGCGAAGTACATATTCCAGCGAAAGTGACACCTAGGATTCTTCCTCGAGTTGTCGCACTAGGCGAAGGTGCATGGTACGCACCAGATGGTCAGAAGATCGACCATGCAGGCTCTATCAACGTGCTGACGACTCAGCGCCCGAGCCCACTTGCTAAGGGTAACCCTCAGCATACAAACCTAGTTCAAATCAAAGCGCTAAAGAAAGCATAAGGTAGGTTGGAATGAAACAATACGGCTTTTACATTGATTCAAGTAAATGCACGGGTTGTAAAACCTGTCAGCTTGCTTGTAAAGATTATAACGATCTAGACATCAAAACGAACTACCGTCGCGTATACGAATATGCCGGTGGTGGCTTCACTCAAGATGGTGATACCTGGGTTCAGAAAGATGTCTTTTCTTACTACCTATCTATCGCTTGTAACCACTGTACTAACCCAGCGTGTGTGAAAGTGTGTCCTTCGGGCGCAATGCACAAACGTGATGAAGACGGTTTGGTTGTGGTTGATGAGAGCGTATGTATTGGTTGTCAGCACTGTAGCAATGCGTGTCCTTACGGCGCACCACAATACAATGCTAAGAAAGGTCATATGACGAAATGCGATGGTTGTTACCAACGTGTTTCTGAAGGCAAACAGCCTATCTGTGTTGAGTCTTGCCCACTTCGTGCATTGGAGTTTGGTGAAATCAATACACTTCGCGAGAAGTACGGCTCTGGTGCGGATGTGGCTCCACTGCCATCTTCAACAGAAACGCTACCAAACATCGTGATTAAGCTGAACAAAAACGCGAAGCCGACTGGCGATACCAGCGGTCACCTAGCAAACCCGAAGGAGGTGTAAGATGATTTTTCATGAGTGGTCTTTAATCTTCTTTACGGTGCTGGCGCAAACTGCGGTTGGTGGTTACTTACTGATTGGCGCACGTGCACTGGTACTTGGTCATGACGAAGAGAAGCTGAACAGCTACAAGGTTCCAATGTTTATCCTATGGGTACTGATGGGTCTTGGCTTCATGTTCTCGACAACGCACCTTGGCTCTCCACTGCGCGCGTTTAACGCTTTTAATCAGCTAGGTTCGGCTTGGTTGTCTAACGAAGTGTTCTTCGGTGCGGCATTCTTCGCTGTCGGTGGCCTGCAATGGTTACTGTCGGTAGTCAAGAAAGGTGGCGTTGCTATCCAGAAAGCACTGATGGTTGGCGCGATGGTACTGGGTGTTATCTTCATGTACGCGATGATCAACGTATACATGATCAACACAGTACCGACGTGGGACAACATCTACACACCACTGAGCTTCATCATGACGATGGTTGTGGGTGGCTTGCTGTTATCTCAGTTCGTGATTGTATTCGCAAACGACAGCCGCTTTACGGTTGACCGTAACATCACCATGTTGGCTGTTATCGCTGTTGCTATCAGCTTGCTTGTGACAGTAGGAAAACTGAACCTAATCGGAGACATCCAAACTTCAGCGGCAAAAGCGTCTGAGTTAGTCGATGGTTTAGGTAGCTATGTGATTCTTCAAGTGGCACTGCTAATGGCAAGCTTGTTGATTTGGATTCTACCTATGCTGAACAAAGCAAAAGTGAACCCAGTTAACCTTGGCTTAGCACTAGTATTGTTCTTGGCTTCAGAGTTAATCGGCCGTGGTTTGTTCTACAGCCTACATATGACAAGCGGTTTGTAATCGAGTTATTACAGACATGAGTTGCGTGTAAACATCGCTGCTTGTTTGGTTATCTAGAAGGCTAGATAAACAAAAGGCCCAACACCTATTTAGATGTTGGGCCTTTTTATTTCGTTTTTTCTAGCGTTTTTAATACAGACTTAGCGAGTTCGCTTACATCGTTAGCTTACATAGCTACTTAATGATAGCCGCTGGAATAAACATGTCTTTTAATCGCTTAACCGAAGAATAAGTACCAAACATCGGTTTGTTATCTAAATGCCTTCTCAGCATATCGGCGGCAACGGTCTTAATCACGTTGCGTTGGTCTTCACGCGAGTACTGACGATAAAACTCAAGTACCTGCCCCCACTCGCCTGCTTCAGTCGACAATGCAACGCTGAATGTGTTGCCTTCCAGCTTACCAGTCACCAAAGCCAATTCAGTTCCGCACTTATCTCTTGTTGCTCCAGCCAGCGCAAAGGTCGCGGCTAATGGATCGCTCTTTTCAAGTTCGCTCTCTTTGGGCTCAGCCATCACCCATGAGTGTCCGAAGCAATCTTCTATCTGCTCATTCAATTGCAGCCACGCTGACAGTGAACCTTTGGTCGACACTTCAGACACAGATAACGTCTTCTTTTTTTCCGCCATGATGTGTCCAATATGGTCAATCATCGGCTCATCAACACTAACGACATTACTCTCTAGCAGCTTGTAAACCATCTGCAGCAGCTTAACGCGAGTTTCTAAGTCTGCCTTAGGACCAAACAGTTTGACCTCAATGAACGGCAGATAAGAGCGATAACCAAGTTCATAACCTTCTGGCAGCTTTAGTTGATCCAAAACATCAGAGATACCGGACTCAGACAAACCAAACGTAAACAGTCGACTGCATTCAGAGGCAACCACTTGAGGGTAGGTACACGACAAGTCAGGAAGAATCTCAAACGTCACCATGCGCTTGAATTCACTTGGTACACCCGGCGTGAAATAGAAAGTCGCATCGTTAATTTTCAGTTTAAAGCCACAAGCCGTCCCCACAGGGTTATCGACAATCTCTGAACTCGCAGGTAACAAAGCTTGTTTAAGGTTGCTGTCTGGCATTAGCATGCCACGTCCAGAGAACATCTCTTCCATACGAGCAAGCCATTCAGGGAACATGACGAGTTTCTGCTCGGAAGCAGCTGCAGCGGCGGCAGCACTCATATCATCGGTTGTCGGGCCTAAACCACCATTAACGATAACCACATCATAGTTAAAGCTCAGCATCAGCAGTTCTTCAACAAGAGCATTCATTTGATCACCCACAGTTGAGCGCTTAGCAAGCGCAAAACCATGCTGATAAAACTCAGCAGACATCCAAGCTGCGTTTGTATCTACAATGTCTCCATGAAGAACTTCTTCACCTGTGCTTAACATTGCGATTTTCGTCATATTTCTATCCCTTGTTGTCATAAAAAGACACTGCATTATTTACAAACTGGTCTATGGTTGAATTTGGAGCAATTCGCCTTTTCACTAATATTAATAATGTTAAACCTAAGGTTTTCTTAGGAAAAGCTATAAATTATTAGTTCCCTAAATCAGGCATTTAATAGATAATTGTGATCCTGATCAATTCCAAACTTTCTCATGGAGACCCTTGTGGCCAAATCACCGTTACTAGCAAAGGTTACTGCCGCATTTTCAATGCTAATGTCAGTTAACTCGGTTGCAAGCCAATACGACTTCGACCAGCCAATCAACCTTTCTTACTCGGATGAATGTGCTCAAGATTACTGTTTTAATGACAACTTGTACACCTACAAGCCTAGTACCAATTACGCACTGAGCGAATCGAGTGATGAGTACGACTTCTCAATCCAACAACCAAAACACATGTTGGTGAGTCAGGAGAAAGATTGGGATTACCTAATGGGTCAAACCTACACCATTCTTGGCTTGAGTGTCGCGACAGTGGGTCTAATGACTCTGCTCCCTGAAAGTATTACTAAGTGGGATGATGACCAACGTGATATCAGCTCATTAGGTAAAAAGTGGAAAGATAACGTTTCTGCTGGTCCAACATGGGACCGTGACGAACACTTCCTAAACTACGTAATGCACCCATATTTCGGTGGTGTTTACTACACCGCAGCTCGACACGCAGGTTACGACGAGTTTGAGTCATTCTTATACTCTTGGACTATGTCGACGTTCTTCTGGGAATACGGCGTAGAAGCGTTTGCAGAAGTACCTTCATGGCAAGATCTCTTCATCACACCTTTCTTCGGTGCGGTTGTCGGTGAAATGATGCTAGAAGCAGAGCAGGATATCATTGCTTCAGGTGGCGAAGTGATGGGCTCTCAAACCATGGGTGATGTGTCGCTATTCTTCCTTAACCCTGTTGGACACATTCACTACTGGGTAAGTGATGCATGGGGTGGTGATGCAGAAGTTAACCTGAATACTAACCCTTGGTGGGATAACCAAGACGCTGCACGTTTTGCTTACGATGCTGGCGCACCATACGACTCTCAGTTTGTTGGTATGAACTTCAAAGTAACGTTCTAATTCGTCTCTAGTACTACTCAATATAAGTTATTGAATATAAGTTGCTGAATCATCAATCACAGTGACAACTCTTCTAAAAAGCGGCTCTCTAGCCGCTTTTTTTGTGCCCTACTCTTCATTCTCTTTTTTTGCATCGAAGCTTAGTTTCAAAAATTGACCTAGGTCAAACATTGTTCGATGTAACCTTCTACACTGAAATTAAAGAACTTTATCGCGTGATATCAAACATTTAATTAGCAAAGAATAATTGAAACCTTGGGGGCTGATATGAACAGTACATTTATCGTAAACTTTATCGGAAAAGCATCACCAGCAACAATCAAACAGCTTGCTGCGGTTACTCACGAAAACGACGGCAAATGGCTCATCAGTAAAGTGAACTTTATTGAAGACCAAGTCGCAGGCGTACTAAAGGTTCAACTTCCAGCCATCAACGAATCGATTGTAAAAGAAGCGTTCAGCGCCAATCCAGATCTCATCGTGCAGTTTGTCGATTCCGATCATACACACAATGTTCAAGACACGGTCCATCACTTAAGACTCGACTCTAACGACCGAGCAGGTATCGTCAACGAAGTGACTCATGTATTGGATAGACAAGGGATCAGCATTCTCGATATGGATTGTCATCGTGTGTTTATCGCAGGTGGTGGCGGTGTTAGCTCAAGCCTATTCACATCAAAAATCGCCGTTAAACTGCCAATTGAAGTTCTGATTGATGATGTCGTCAACGAGCTAGAAACGCTCAGTGAAGATACTCGTGTGATGATTGAAAGCTAAATAAACAAAATTAAAGAACAAAAAAGAGCAGCTCATTAGCTGCTCTTTGTATTGCTCTGAACTTGTGATTCAGTTACTTAACTGACCATTGTGATAATGAGCGTTTGAAGTCTTCATAGCCGAATTCATTTAGCTTCTGAACATCACCACTGCTACGTTCACAGTAGATTGAAGGCATTTTAAGGCCATTGAACCAGTTCAATTTCACCATTGTGTAACCCGCGCTGTCTAACAGATGCAGCTTTTGACCAATCTTAAGTGGCTCATCAAAGCTCGCTTCGCAGAACTGATCGCCCGCAAGACATGAACACGAACCAATCACGTAGTCATGGCTGCCTGTTTCTGACGCTTCCAATACTGATGCGGGCTCATTGTAGATAAGCGTGTCAAGACGGTGCGCCTCAGTCGCTGAATCCACAATCGCTGTTTTCTTCACGTTCTCAACAATATCGACCACTGTCACAACTAGGTCGGTTGTTTTAGTGATGATCGCTTCACCCGGCTCAAGATACATCTGCACACCGTGCTTTTCAGAGAAGGCTTTCAGCGCAAGACCGAGTTTTTCGATGTCATAGCCAGGCCATGTGAAGAACACACCTCCGCCCATGCTCACCCAGTCCAACTTATCTAAGTGCTCACCAAACTGTTCTGAGATTGAATCAAGCAGGCCGATAAACGCATCGACGTCTTTGTTCTCACAGTTCATGTGGAACATCACACCATTAATCTCATCGAAAATTTCTGGTTTGATGTGGTCAGCTTGCACGCCCAAACGCGAGAATTGACGTGCTGGATTCGCCAAGTCTTGCCCTGCGTAGCTCACGCCCGGATTTAAACGTAAACCCAGTGAAGCTTTACCTTCAACAATATGACGGTAAGCAACAAGTTGGCTTTGAGAGTTGAAGATCATCTTGTCGCAGATGTCAGCAACCTCTCTCACGTCATCTTCACTGTAGCCCACACTGTAAGCATGAGTTTCACCGCCAAAAGTTTCGTGACCTAATTTCACTTCATAAGGGCCAGAACTAGTAGTACCGTCTAGGTACGGTTTGATGATGTCAAACACGCCCCAAGTCGAGAAGCACTTAAGCGCAAGTACCAATTTCACACCTGAAATCTCTTTCAGTTGCTTGGCTTTTTCTAAGTTCGCAATCAACTTGTCTTCGTTGATCATGAAATATGGGGTTTTTAGTTCTTCTTTCTTAAACGTCATTTTTGTAAACACTCAAGCAGCATCTATAGATGGAAAGGTAAATTAACAATTTTGGTGTGATTTATTTTGATTTTGTCCTGTCCGAGCGCAGTGAGTTACAAAATCAAAATAAATGATACCAAAGCTTCAAGGCTATCATCATCGAAAAGGGAACAATCCATGTCCCCTTTAATTAGCAATCAAAACAAGAAATCAGTTCTTATTTTTTCAGCTCATGAATCACTGGAAGACCTTGGCCTGCTTCAAGCTCTTGAACATGCCAATCTAGACCAATTTCCGGCATAGTTGCTAGGAACGGATCTGGATTTAGCTGTTCCATGTTGAACACGCCTTTATCAGCCCATTCGCCACGGAAGAACTGAAGTGCAGCGGTAATCGCTGGAACACCAGTTGTGTAAGAGATCGCTTGGTGCTCTACGTCTTCGTAAGCCACTTCGTGGTCTGCGTTATTGTAGATGAATACGCTACGCTCTTTACCATCTTTCTTACCTTGAACCCAAGTACCGATACACGTTAAACCAGTGTAACCCGGAGCTAGAGATGTTGGATCTGGTAGTAGTGCTTTAAGAACATGCAGAGGCTGAACCACAGTACCATCGTGCAGTGTTAGCGGATCTGGGCTAAGAAGACCGATATCACGCATGCAGTTGAAGTAGTTCAAGTATGCATCACCAAAGCCCATCCAAAATTCGATACGCTTAGCTGGGATGAACTCTTTCATTGAACGAACTTCATCATGCGCCATTGAGTAAACTTTGTGAGAACCACAGTTCGGGAATTCAAACTCAAGCATACGAGAGTGACAAGGTACTTGTTTCCACTCTTCATTTTCCCAGTAGAAAGAATCGCCTTGGATCTCAAGCATGTTGGTTTCTGGGTCAAAGTTTGTCGCAAACTTCTTGCCGTGGTCACCAGCATTCACATCCATTACATCAATTGAGTCAATCTCATCGAACAAGTGCTTAACCGCGTATGCAGCAAAGATTGATACCACACCTGGATCGAAACCAGCACCAAGAATACCTGTGATGCCTGCTTCAGCGAACTTCTCACGGTAGCCCCACTGCCAATCGTAAGCTTGTGGTACTTGTTGGCCTTCAGAACATAGGTCAACCGCTACCGATGTATCTAAATAAGAAACTTTAGATTGGTAACATGCTTCCATGATTGCCATGTTTACCCAAGGAGGACCAGCGTTGATCACTAGATCCGGCTGAACTTCTTTAATCAAAGCAACAAGCGCATCAACATCATCAGCGTCTACTGAACGTGCTTCTAGTTTCTTAGTTGAATCTTTAAGGTTGTTTTTGCCCTTGATAGATTCGATGATTTTTTCACACTTCGCGATTGTGCGAGAAGCGATTGTGATATCACCCAGTACTTCGTTATTTTGTGCTGCTTTGTGTGCAACAACCCAACCAACGCCGCCTGCACCAATTTGTAGAATAGCCATAGTATTAATTACCCTTGTTGTTCTGCTAGCTCAGTGGCTAGAGTTTGAATTTTGTTAATTAGAGATTTGAAATCTGATGTCTTTAGGCACGGATTCAAGATAGTGAATTTAAGCGCACTCTTACCATCCACGACCGTTTCACCGAGTACTGCAACACCACGAGTCAGCGCTTCCAGTCTTAGCGTTTGATTCAATTTGTCTAAATCTAGCTCGCCGTTTGCTGACGGCTTAGATCGGAACAGCACTGTTGATAGTGACGGCTCTGCGAGTAGCTCTAAGTCAGCTTGGTTTTGAATCAGGTCTGCCACTTCTAGCGTTTGCTCAAGAAGATGGTCGTACATATCACCCAACTGCTTTGGTCCAACGCTTTGCATCGTCATGAAGACTTTCAATGCATCGAAACGCTTGGTGGTCGCAATAGACTTATCGACTAGATTTGGCAGTTCATCGTGTTCGCGGTTTAGGTAATCTGCGTGATGTAGAAGGTACTTAAAGTTCGCTTTGTCTTTCAACAATACCGCGCCGCAGCTGATTGTTTGATAGAACAATTTGTGGAAATCGACACTCACAGAGTCCGCTTTTTCGATGCCTTGTAAGCGAGCCTTGTGGCTACTCAAGATAAGCGCGCCACCGTAAGCACTGTCGACATGGAACCAAAGGCCTTGTTGGCTTGCGAGGTCTGCAATCGCATCAAGGTCGTCGATAGCACCGTGATCGGTTGTACCCGCCGTACCGACAACAGCAAAAGGAATCAACCCTTGTGCTTTAAGCGCTTTCACTTCTGCATCTAACAAATCAGGCTTGATAGTGCCGTTTGCATTGGTGTCAACACAGCACACTGCCGCTTCGCCTAGCCCTAGTAGAGAGGCTGACTTTTGAACCGTGAAGTGAGATTTCTTTGAACATAAGATACGCAGCTTGCTCGCGTATTCTGGTAAGCCAAGCTTTTGGATTGAGTGACCATTGTGCTTATCCGCAACCCAGTCTCTCGCAAGCAATAAACCCATTAGGTTACTTTGCGTGCCACCGCTAGTGAAAACACCGTCAGCTTGTGCGCCAAGTTGGTATTTGTCACACATCCAATCCACAACGCGCTGCTCAACATAAGTCGCAGCCGATGCTTGGTCCCATGAATCCATTGATTGATTCAACGCCGCGATAATCGATTCCGCTGCTACCGAAGCCATAAGAGGAGGAGTGTGAAGGTGTGCAATGCAATCTGGGTGTTGCACGAAGATGGAGTTTGCAGCGACAAGGTCTGCAGTACTATCTACAACATCAACCAAAGCGTGTTGATTGTTATCAAGGTCGACAGCATTGATAGCTGCTTCTAGCACTTTTGGATCTAAACCCGAATAAGGGGTTTCAACCTGTTCAAAAACCGCTTTCATCGCTTGAGTGGTTTGGTTCATCACGTTAGCAAATTCGTCGCTACCGCCTAAACCTGTATGGATGAAATGCTTGTTCCATTCTTGGTTTGCTTGTTCGCTTGAAGTTGGGTCTTGTTGTAAGCCACCACCAGCTGCGATGATCGCTTCTTCCATTACGCGGAGTGCAAAGTCAATCTGCTCAAAAGAGATAATCATTGGCGGAAGGAAACGAATTACCGAGCCATCACGACCACCCTTTTCAACCATCAAGCCACGCTCTAACGCTGCTCGTTGAATCGCTAGGGTTAGTTCGCCGTCTGATTGTGGTTCGCCAAACTTGTTAAGCTCACCATTTGGTTGTTTGATCTCAGCACCGAGCATCAGGCCTTTACCACGAACTTCAGCAATACAGCTAACGCGTGATTGAATCTTCTCAAGCCCGTGACGTAAATATTGGCCTGCGATGTTCGCGTGCTCAACTAAGCCATCTCGTTCGATGATCTCCAACGCCTTAGCGCCAGAGACCATTGCTAATTGGTTACCACGGAATGTACCGGTGTGCTCACCCGCTTTCCATGTATCAATGCTCTTATCGAACACAAGCAGCGACATAGGCAGTCCGCCACCAATCGCTTTAGATAAACATAAGATATCTGGATTAACACCAGACTCTTCAAACGCAAATCGATGGCCAGTTTTGCCCACACCACACTGAATCTCATCAAAAATCAGTAGGATGCCGTGCTCATCACAGATGCGACGTAGGCCTTGTAACCAAGATGCTGGAGCAGGAATCACACCGCCCTCACCTTGCACAGGCTCAACGATCATCGCCGCCGGTTTCATGATGCCAGACTCGTCATCATTCAACATACGTTCGATGTAACGAATGCTCGCGTTAGCACCCGCTTCACCACCAATACCAAACGGGCAGCGTAGGTTGTATGGGAAAGGCATGAAGTGCACATCAGACATCAAGCCGCTACGACGCTCTTTAGTGCCGAGGTTACCCATCATACCCATGGTGCCGTTCGTCATACCATGGTAAGCACCACGGAAAGCAAACATGGTGTTGCGACCTGTGGTTTGCTTGGCGAGCTTGATCGCCGCTTCCACAGCGTCAGCGCCAGATGGGCCACAGAATTGAAGAACCGAGTTATTTGAAAAGTCTTGAGGAAGAAAAGCTTTAACTCGCTTGATAAACGTCTCTTTTGCTTGAGTCGTGATATCAAGTGTTTGGTATGGCAAACCAGAATCGAGTTGGTCTTTAAGTGCTTGGTTAATCTCAGGGTGGTTGTAACCCAGAGAAAGTGTACCTGCACCGGCTAAGCAATCGAGAAAGAGTTGGCCACGAGTATCTTCAACTAAAGCGCCACATGCTCGTTTAATAGCAATAGGCAGGCGTCTTGGGTAAGAGCGAACATCCGACTCATGCTGTTCTTGCTCTAGCAAAATAGCGTCAGGTGTTAGGTCGTACGTTCCCTCTAAGATAGGAACCATAGTTGAAAATGAATTTGCGATAGTATTGATATCGACTTCAAA
This sequence comes from Vibrio sp. 10N.222.54.A3, assembly GCF_041474095.1. NCBI lineage: Bacteria > Pseudomonadati > Pseudomonadota > Gammaproteobacteria > Vibrionales > Vibrionaceae > Vibrio > Vibrio sp. 10N.222.54.A3. Next base: position 1,171 of record NZ_JBFRTN010000108.1, on the reverse strand, counting down.
GGCGGTAGTCATAAAAGTCCCCTTGAATGTGTTCATACTCACCTCCATCAGACGCAATTACCCACCAACTCTCGTTAAATTTGGAGAGAGTTCATAGTGAAGTACACGTATTGTCTAGAAATGAGATATAGCTGTACGCTCGCATAAGTCAAATGACGAATACGAAATTAAGCCGTCTTAAGACAGCGATAAATTGTTAGCGTGAGCTCAAGGTTCAGTAATGCTACTGTTTTGAAGAATTGGACATTTTTGCAGGATCGGGCAGCTATGAGGAGCTGGTCCCTTTGGAAATGCAGAGCTGATTAGCAATGTTGTAATTAGTGTGTTCAATGTTGGGTTTCCCATTAACATGACGAACTGCGCCATAAGTATCCCGTCTATCAGCTAAAGGACTAGCCAATACCTACCCTACGTAATGTCCCAATCAGCAAGAATGGTCACTACGCGTATCCCCCAGAAGCAATCGTTGCTCTTCTTGAACATTTTCATTCCGAGATTGCGCGGGAAAGTAACATAAAGTGAAATGAACGATCAATAGTTTTTAGTAATAGCTTGATAAATAGCAGCGGTGGCTAAGCAATTGCTGTAAATATCGTCACACTATCGTTTGGGAAAGAGATCCCCGGTTCATTCGTTCCTCATACCCGAGGATGACGACGTGGGGTTATAAACGTTGCTAGAGAAGCTTTTAGGTCATGGCGTCTTTCCGTCATTCCCTAGCACGAGGAACAAGTTCATAGGGAATCTCGCTTTTAAAAACTAACTTGATTGCAAAATTTGAAACAGAGATAGAAATGAATGTTGAGTGCGGATTCGAACAAGAAGAGTTCTTAAACGTAAAAGCTAAACGTCAGAAACCAAAAAGCCCGAACATTTCTGTTCGGGCTTCTTAATTTGGAGCGATACATCGGGTTCGAACCGATGACCTCAACCTTGGCAAGGTTGCGCTCTACCAACTGAGCTAGTATCGCATTTGCTTTATCGAGATAAAGACTTTAATAGATGGTGCCCCGGGCCGGACTTGAACCGGCACAACGCGAACGTCGAGGGATTTTAAATCCCTTGTGTCTACCAATTCCACCACCAGGGCACGCAATTCTTTATTGCGATGCCGATTACTGAAAAGTAAAACACCATCTTAATGCTGACGCGAATCAACATTACAAAATTT